>CAMDGL010000207.1 GCA_945897845.1 Chitinophaga pinensis
GTTCCGCTCAAACCTTCGTGTGCGCGGTTGATAAGCAACTCCGATGGATTCGAAACTTCTCGCAAACCGGAATTGCCCATTTCAAAAATACCCAGTTCGGAAGTTGAACCGAAACGGTTTTTAATGGCGCGCAGAATACGGTACATGTATTGGTTTTCACCTTCAAACTGCAAAACTGTATCAACAATGTGCTCCAGTACTTTGGGGCCGGCGAGGCTGCCTTCTTTCGTAATGTGCCCGATCAGGATTACCGGTACATTGTTTTCTTTGGCATATTTCAGAATGCCGTGTGTACATTCACGAATTTGCCCAACCGAGCCCGGCGATGATTCAATCAGCTCGGTCGAAACAGTTTGAATGGAGTCGATGATAAGTAATTCAGGAACAATTTGTTTGCTTTGGGCCAGAATGTGTTCGAGCGAAGTTTCGCTCAGAAAGTAACAGTTTTGGTTTTCCTTTTGAAGGCGCTGTGCCCGGATTTTAATTTGCTGAATGCTTTCTTCTCCTGAAACGTACAATATTTTTTTGCTTTTCAAATCAAGAGCCAGTTGCAAAACCAGCGTCGATTTGCCGATTCCGGGTTCACCGCCGATCAAAACCATCGATCCGGGAACCAATCCGCCTCCCAGCACCCGGTTGAGTTCCTGGTTGCAGGTGTCAATGCGTTCGGTGTGTTCCGACGAAACTTCGTGTAATAGCTTGGGCTGATTGCCGGTTCCGGTTAAAAAAGAGGCCGTTTTTGGTCCTTCGCGTTCCACAATTTCCTCAACAAACGAATTCCATTCGCCACACGAATTGCACTTGCCTACCCATTTGGGTGATTGCGCGCCACAATTCTGGCAGAAAAAACTGGTTTTTACTTTGGCCATCGGGGTGAAGTTTGTTTTGGAACCAAATAATTGAATCCGTTTTTACGGTATTTCAGGTTTTATCCGTTTGCTAAGAACTTGTTCTTTATTTTCTGAATAATATCGGAAGTAGAGAATCCTTCGGTCAGTTTAGTCCTTTCAACCCGTCCTCCTGAAGCCAAAACGATGTCGTATCCTGAAATTTCTTCCAGCTGATACTCACTTCCTTTTACCAAAACATCGGGTAAAATATTTTTGATCAGTTCGTAAGGCGTTTCCTCATCGAACATGATTACGGCATCGACCATCAACATTGAGCCAAGCAAAACCGCACGCGACTGCTGATCAACAAGCGGACGATTTTCTCCTTTAAGCAATCGTACCGAAACATCCGAATTAAGGCCAACTATAAGTCTGTCACCTAATTCAGCAGCTCTTGCCAGTGAGTCGATGTGACCGCGGTGTACCAAATCGAAACATCCATTGGTGAAAACCACGGTTTTACCAGCTTGTTTCCATTGTTTTAAAACCGAACCAAATGCCTGGGCATTTTCAAATATTTTGGATTGAATAATCTCTATTGGTGTCATCTCAGAAAAAGAATTTCGGCAAAAATAACAAAACCTCATTGCTAACCGAAGCAATGAGGTTTAAACTTATATTATTCTGAAAAATTAGATCAGTTTGTTTGTTTCCGTATCGGGAAAAACCAGCCACGGTTTAAAAGTTTTGGCTTCTTCGAAATCCATTTGAGCGTAGGAAATAATGATTACCACATCGCCAACAGCTACTTTACGGGCAGCAGGACCATTCAGGCAAATTACTCCGGAACCGCGTTCGCCTTTTATCACGTATGTTTCGAGTCGCTCGCCATTGTTGATGTTTACCACCTGCACTTTTTCGTTTTCAATCAAATTGGCAGCATCCATCAAATCCTGATCGATGGTAATACTTCCGACATACTGCAAATTGGCTTCGGTTACAGTAACTTTATGTATTTTCGATTTGCAAACTTCTATGATCATCTTGGCTTTAATTTACTATTTTTTTTATTTACCATTTACTATTTTTGGGGAACGTTCATCAAGGCAACAAATTGTAAAACGTAAATGGTTAATTTGTCAATGATTTATTACTTCAACTCCACATTGTCAATTAACCTGATTTTTCCGCATTGAACAGCGATGCATCCCACTTTTGGGCAAGAATCGATCCAGCTTTTAACAGGCTGCAGCGTGATTGAATTAACAATCTCAAAGTATTCTGTATTCAAATATTCGTTTTCGTTGATGCGGTTAATTACCCAATTGGTGAGTTCTTCTACGTTTAATTCGCTTGTTTTGTTTGCCGCTTCAAACAATGTGGCTGAAATGAGTACTGCATTCATTCGTTGTTCTTTGCTAAGCAGCATGTTGCGCGAACTCATGGCCAGTCCATCGCTTTCACGAATAATAGGGCAGGGCACAATTTCAACCGGAATTTCCAGTTTTCTAACCATTTCGTTGATGATTGCAAGTTGCTGAAAGTCTTTCAGGCCAAAAAAGGCTTTGTCGGGTTGAACGATTTCGAATAAACGGCTTACCACCTGGGCAACTCCGTTAAAATGTCCGGGCCTGAATTTGCCTTCCATTACCTGTTCGAGGGTGCCGAAATTGAATTGCCGGGTATCAGGTTCAGGATAAATTTCACCGGCTTCAGGAGCAAAAATCAATTTACAGGAAGTTGGTGTCAATAAATTAACATCTTTCTGAAGGTCTCGCGGATAGCGTTCCAGATCGCCCTTGTCGTTAAACTGTGTGGGATTGACAAAAATACTGACTACCACGAACCCGGTATGCTGTCCAGCTGTCTCAACCAGTGAAAGATGACCCGCGTGCAATGCGCCCATCGTGGGAACAAAACCAATGTTCAACCCTTCTTTCCGTTTATTGTCCAGTATTGCCTGAAGTTCGTTTATATGCTTTACTATCTGCATTTTGGATAAAAAATGAGGGTGCAAAGTAAATAAATAAATTAACACCAATCCTAACTTGTTAAGCTTTTTTAAGACCTCTGTAACCTGCTGGAATTGAATATTGCCGATATTTTACTAATTTTGCACAATTAAACTCAGGCGAATTAAATGGAAAAGAAAAAAGTCTTATTTATTTCATCAGAAATTACCCCTTATCTTCCCGAGACAGAAATGTCTAAAAAATCCAGATTCCTTCCACAAGGAATTCAGGAGAGAGGAAAGGAAATCCGGACTTTTATGCCTAGATATGGTAGTGTGAATGAACGTCGTAATCAATTGCATGAAGTAATCCGCTTATCGGGGATGAACCTGATCATTGATGATACCGACCACCCGTTGATTATTAAAGTGGCCTCTATTCAATCAGCCCGAATGCAGGTTTATTTTATAGATAATGAAGATTATTTTCAGCGCAAACAAGTTTTGAAAGATTCAAAAGGAAATGAATTCGCCGATAACGACGAAAGAGCCATTTTCTTTGCCCGCGGAGTGCTTGAAACAGTTGTCAAACTGCGTTGGGCTCCGGATTTAATTCATTGCAGCGGATGGTTGACTTCGTTGGTGCCCCTGTACATCAAGAAGGCATACAACGACAATCCGTTGTTTGTAAAATCGAAAGTGGTTTATTCTGTCTTTCATGATGACTTTAAAAAGTCGTTGGATGTTAATTTCAGGAATAAACTAAAAATGAGTAATATAATAAGCGATGACACTGAACTTGTTGATGAACCAAGCTATGTTAACCTTAGCAAAATGGCAATTCAGTATTCTGATGCTGTTATTCAGGGAAGTCCGAAAATTAACAGTGAATTAACAGAATATATACAATCGTCAGGAAAGTTATTTTTAGATTACCAACCTGAACATACCTATATTGATGCTTACAATGATCTGTATGATAAAATGTTGTAAGTAAGGTAGGTTAAACAAATTTAAAACATATTTAATTGGTGAAAAAAGAACTCAGCGTAATGTACAAGTTCGTAGCAGGATTTGCACTGGTGTCACTTATATTTTGGAGTTGTAAGGACGAACTGAATAAAACGGGATACGGCATATTGGACAAAGGAGATTTGGTTTCTGTAAATAAGACAGAAATTGATAAATCCACTATCAAATCGTTTACGGTCACTGACGAAAAACAAAGGACAGACGAGCCAAGCTACAATTTGCTGGGTACTTTTAACGATCCGGTATTTGGAAAAACAACTGCTGATTTTGCCTGTCAGTTCCGATTGAGCAGCTATCCGGATCTAACGAAAGAAGCTCAACCCGACTCTTTGGTTCTGCACCTTTTATACATGGAATCATTCGGTGATACCATCACTTCGCAACGACTGAAAGTTTATGAGCTGGCCTCTGATCTTGATTTCGATGCCAAATATGATCAGGACGTAAACCTCAAGGGACTCTCAAAGGGCGAAGTGCTGGCCGATTATAGTTATGTCCCTAAATTCAAACTCGATTCGCTGACAAATTTGTACGGATCAACAAAAAAAATCCCAAAAGATACTGTAGTGCAGGAAATTGCAATCAAGCTTTCCGCTTCGCTATTAAATAAACTTTGGGCTACCGATTCGCTCACCTTATCAAAAAATGACCGTTTTCTGGAGTATTTTAAAGGTTTGTACATTGAAGCTGGTGATTTGAACCAAGGCGGTTCAATTATGAAGATTTACAGCATTGCCAATGGATCAAGGATGATCATGTATTACCACAACAACGAGGAAGATTCATTGTATATTAACTACAGCATCAACGAAAATTCGGCGCGGGTAAGTCGTTTTAATCACAATTATTCAAATACTGTATTTGCTGCCAACCTCGATAAAAAAGTAAATCAGGACAGTTTGATCTATTTGCAAACGACCGGAGGATTGGCAAGTAAAATATTAATTCCCAATTTGAACCAATGGAGAGACTCCGCCAATGTAGCCATTAATAAGGCTGAATTGATCTTCACGGTTGACCAGCACTTTTCTGACACTGCAAAATATTCGCCCCCTTATCAGGTAATCTTGAGCGCAATTAATGAAAAGGACAGTTTATATTTTCCTTCCGATCTTGCTTTCTCACAGGCATATTTCGGCGGCATTTACAACAGTGCTGACGGAACTTACCGTTTCAACATCGCCAAACACATGCAGGAATTGATGAGTAAGAAAACTACCGGCGAGGGATATATAAGAGAAAATTATGGCTTTTTCCTATCAACTGCCGACAGAAATACAACTTATAACAGGGTAGCTTTAAAAGGAGCAACCAGTAAAACTGGTATCCGTTTGGTAATCACTTATTCAAAGATAAAATAACCCCCATTTTCGATAATCCTTAAAACAAAATCGTATGTGTGGAATTGTTGGTTACATTGGCGATAAAAATGTTTATCCCATTCTGATTCAAGGGCTTCAACGGCTCGAATACCGTGGTTATGACTCAGCCGGTCTGGCGATTTTTAACCATGAACTGAAGGTTTTCAAATGCAAAGGCCGTGTTGCCGATCTCGAAAAGTTTGTTTCGGCAGAAGACATCAGCGGACATATCGGAATCGGCCATACCCGTTGGGCTACCCACGGTGAACCAAACGACTGCAATGCGCATCCGCATACTTCAATGAACGGAGATTTTGTTCTTGTGCACAACGGAATTATCGAAAATTACGCTGAACTTAAATCTGATTTAATCAAAATGGGTTATACATTTCAGTCGGATACTGATACTGAAGTGCTGGTTAACCTGATCGAATATTATTACCGGAATGCTGAAGAGGTGAATGCTGAAATTGCCGTCAGATTGGCACTTTCGAAAGTTGTTGGGGCATACGGAATTGTTGTGATCTGCAAGAATGAAAAAGACCAGCTGATTGCAGCCCGCAAGGGTAGTCCGCTTGTGATCGGAATTGGCCGCGGCGAATATTTTATTGCCTCCGATGCCACTCCGATTATTAATTATACAGATAGTGTGATTTACCTGAACGACCACGATGTGGCCATCATTGGCAAAGACAGTCTGACATTGAAGTCGGTTGAAAATATTCCGGTTGCTTTCAAAATCACGAAAGTTGACATGCACATTGGAGATCTGGAAAAAGGGGATTTCGAGCATTTTATGCTGAAGGAAATTTTCGAACAGCCGAAAACCATCGAAGATACTTTCCGCGGTCGTATTTTGCCCGACCATTCAGACATAGTGCTTGGCGGATTGCTGGATGTTTTCCCAAAAATTCTGAAAGCAAAGCGGATCATTATCATTGGTTGCGGCACTTCGTGGCATGCAGCCTTGGTTGGCGAATACCTGATTGAGGAATATGCACGCGTTCCGGTTGAGGTTGAATATGCCTCGGAATTTCGCTATCGTAACCCGATATTGAGCAGCGATGATGTGGTAATTGCCATCACTCAGAGCGGCGAAACAGCTGATACACTGGCGGCTTTGCGCATGGCCAAGGAAAAGGGCGCTACTATTTTGGGTATTTGCAACGTGGTTGGATCGAGCATTGCACGCGAAACAGACGCCGGTGTTTATACACATGCAGGTGTCGAAATCGGGGTGGCATCAACCAAAGCATTTACGGCTCAGGTAACAGTAATCACTCTTTTTGCACTTAAACTGGCAAAAGAAAAAGGGCAAATCGCTCCTGAATTATACCTTCAACTGATTTCAGAACTGACTGAAATTCCGGAAAAATTAAAATC
This sequence comes from Chitinophaga pinensis, assembly GCA_945897845.1. Lineage (GTDB taxonomy): Bacteria > Bacteroidota > Bacteroidia > Bacteroidales > Prolixibacteraceae > Aquipluma. The sequence goes on from CAMDGL010000207.1 coordinate 6,558, forward strand.
TATACTGGTAAAACACCCGGCGATAAAAGAGATTGCAGCCAAATACAAAGATTCGGTCAATGCACTTTATCTGGGAAGGGGCTATCTTTTCCCGGTTGCCCTGGAAGGTGCGCTGAAATTAAAAGAGATTTCGTACATACATGCCGAAGGTTATGCCGCAGGTGAGATGAAACATGGCCCGATTGCACTGGTTGACGATAATCTTCCGGTAATTGTGGTTGCTGCAAAAGATCATTACTACGAAAAAATTGTCAGCAATATTCAGGAAGTAAAAGCCCGGAAAGGCAACATTATAGCCGTTGTTACTGAAGGCGACGATGTCCTGAAAAACATGGTAACCGACGTGTTCGAAATTCCAAAATCACATCCGGCAGTTTCCCCTTTGCTCGCAATTATTCCTTTACAATTGTTCTCTTATTACATTGCAGTATTGCGTGGTTGCGATGTCGATCAACCGAGAAAT
>CAMDGL010000208.1 GCA_945897845.1 Chitinophaga pinensis
TTTTCAAGGTTGACATCATCCGCCAAATCAGTTTTTATCAGGAGCGCCTTGTATCCAACCGAAACAGCGGTTTCAGCGCTGTGGCTTTCACCGTTGACATCGGCTACATCGGCATAAACCGTATAAGAAAATACCGGATTGCTCTTATGGTCTAGCGAAAGATCAGGAATTGCCTTGAAGGTTACTGAAAATGATCCGTCGCTTCCGGTCACCGTTTCACCATTGGTAATTTCCATTTCCGCGGATCTTGGCATACCGCGCCAGTTCCACCAATAGTAAGGGAAATGAGCCCGCCGAACCACCCTGTAATTCACTTTGGCATCGGAAACCGTACTTCCGGCATAGGCCATTGCTTTCCCTTTGGCAGTAACCATTTCGCCCAGTTTGTACGATCCTTTTATAGGTTCAAATGTGACTTCAAATTTGGGTCGCTTGTATTCTTCAACCTGTACCGAGATTCCTCCTGATTGGCAATTTATTCGCATAGTTCCGGTAAGCGCTCCCTGCGGTGAAGTAAAACTTCCGGCGAATGAGCCAAATTCGTTGGTCGTAAGGTTTAGCTTCGAAACTACCTGTCCATTTGCATCAGTGAAAGTAACTTCAGACTTGTACTTCGTCTTTATTTTTACGTCTTCACCTTTTCGTTCCAGCACAATTCCTTTGAAATAGATCGTTTGCCCCGGACGGTAAATGGCCCGATCGGTAAAAAATTGGGTCTGAACAAAGGTCTGTGGCTCATTCTCCTGATGAAAATAAGATGAAAAATAGCTTTCTGTAATCAGCTGATCGTTTTTGGATTTGAAGACCAGGTAATATTGATTGAACTTTCGATCATCGCTTCTGGGAGGAATACTTACTATTCCTGATCGATCGCTAACATAGATACCGCCAGCCTTGCTATCAAATTTGCGGGCATTTGAATTATAATCACGGTAAAATGGCTGGACTTTTACACCTGAAAGTGGTAAACCCGAATCGCGTTGTAACACTACAATTTCGTTGTTCCCTTCGCTATCGTTTCGGCTGATATAGCTGATGTTGCTTGCCCAGAAACTATTTGCTGTTACCATTGCCGATTTGGACGGAAAAGAGGGATCGCTGCTTGCCAGAAGTACATAAAACCCTCTTGCTATGGCAGGTAGTTTTATTTCGGCGGAATGATTCCGGTAATCTCCATCATCGGGAAGCACCTGTTCCCAGCTTGTTTCGGGTTTAGTATTGCGATATTTTTCCAGCCGAATTTCAGCATCTTTCGGTAGATGTTCACGTTCGGTTTCGGGATCAGTTTTCAGGAGTCGGAAGTAAATTTTGGAAACATTTTGATAGCTTACCAGTGCCAGCGAGGGTTTCCCGATGATAGTGGCATAACTGGTCGTGATGGACAAGGAGGGTTGTTTGATGTTTTCGATCAGTGAGCGGCAATTTTTAGCGCCAAAACTATCCGGGAAACGTTTAATCGCTGCCTGACAAATTTCAAACGCTTGTTTTTTATCCCATTTATTTTTTTCTGAAACGGCCTGATTGGATGTTGATTCGCCTTTAAAAGGAATCACTTCCTGCTCATTGTCGTTGTTCCGTTGAACTGCAATCTGCCAGGAAACTTCGGTGGATGAGGGATGATTCAGGTATTTACTTTCCAACAGATACAAAGCTGCAAGATAAAGACTGTCTTTTTCAGGAAGTGTACTTTTTTGGTGAACAAACGAAAGCCGCTCAATATCTGCATCAATCAATGCAGTCGGATCGTTGTCTTTCAGATGAAGATTAACGACTTCCTGATAAAGTTTCAAGGCCTGAAATTCGAACGAAAAGGCATCGGGCGAACTTATTTTCTGCGCGGCAAATTGGGTGGAGGTTCCAAAGAACTCAGCGTTATCCATTAAAAACGTAATTGCGGGTTTTGTCAGCCCGGCATCTGAAGATGAATAGAAGTCGATGGCCCGGTGCGCCAGAAAATCAAATAAAGTGGACCTGAATTTCTCCGAATCCTCTTGTTTAATCAGTATTTCGGAGTAGGAACTTAAGGCGGTATTTTTGAGTAACTCTTTGTTCGACAGCGATGCTGCATAGTTCTCCATGCAGGCTGAAACCAGTTTTCTCAAATCCCATGTTTTAATGTCGTCCGGCACAACGTTGGACGTTTCACTGCGTTCATGAATCTTCCAACGGTTGTTCTGGTAATACCGCCAGTAAAGTTCCGCCACAATCGAATGCAGTATTTGTTTCACCGGAGCTTTTGCGGATTGAACATTAAGCAGCGTCCGTCCGATGCTGTTTTCAAGATAATCTTCCTGAAAATCGGCTTCCAGTTTCATCCGGTACAACGATGCTTTTACAAACTGGTCGGCCTGGTTGGAGGCTTTGGTTTGATCATAAATACGATTCACGATATCGAGCGCTGACTGCGATTGTCCAAGGTTGGAAAGTGAGTCAACTTGTTGCCATTCGCTTACAAATTTGTTTTGAGAAATGGAACTAAGGCTTAATAATAGGAGGCTGATGCTGAAGATTGTTTTCATATTGTATGCTTGAAGTAAATCGAACGTGAAATTAGCAATAAAAATCGGCCTGAAATTGATATTCAGATTTGGCTGAATATCAATTATGATGCCATAGAACTTCTGATTTCAGGATTAAACCACATAGACACCTGACATAGTTGTACACCACTTTGTTGTTGTGCAATATAAAACAGTTCAATTCTAATTATGTTTTCTGTCCTAAGGCCGGACTGGCCCTTACTTTTCCATTCGATGAAAAGTAAGCAAAAATCTTGTCAAAACGAACCCTCAGCCGGGCGTTTTGACTGCCCCCGCAAGGCGATTATAAGGTAAATAAAGTTGGCCTCCGGGGGTTATCATTGGGTTACCAGGTTTTTTTCAAAAAAAAATATTTCATTCATCGGGATGGCTCGTTTCATTTTCTGATTTAAATAAGGTAATAAGGTTGTGTTTGTATGGTTGCTATTTCTACTAAGAGGTTAAAATTTTGAAATAAGGTTTCATGAAATTTAAATGTTTGCAATCGTTAATCGCCCCCTCGCCTTGTCTCCCCCTCATCCTTTCGTGTAATTCGTCTAAATTCGTGTAATTCGTGTTTAATTGTAATTCGTGTTTATCACAATCTCCACCAACTTTTTGCTTTTTTCTCCGTCGTTCCATCTTCTTCGGGATGAATCATCCGGAATACTTCTCCCCATTCAGGCACACCTCCCAGGTTTCGGTCGTCGATGTAAAGATCGGCCAGGATCTTCCGGCTATCGTTTTCGTTCCATTTTTCTTCGGGATAATTTTTATTGATGGCATAAAACTTAAGTCCGTTTGAATGGCAGAAATCAACGGCTTCTTCAAGCTGCCGTCCTGAACGGTGGGTCCAGAGAATCAGCTTGTGGTTCTTTTTTTTTAGTTCCTGAAGCGTTTCAAAAGCAAAGGGACGGATGCGTCCAATTTCAGGAAACCGGTGCTCGACGATGGTACCGTCAAAATCTACTGCTATAATCATGGGGATACGAATTGCACGAATTGAAACGAATTACACTAATTAGTTTCAATTCGTTTATAAGTTAGGGATGGAGTACCGAAATTAATCAGTAATCCAAGTTTGTATTTTGTGGCTTTAACGTTGTTGATTGTTTGCTGACGATCTGCATCAACAAGATATTTGGAAGATTTTAATTCGATAATAATAGCGTTGTAGCAGACAAAGTCGGCTCGAAAATACTTAGTCAACGGTTTCTCTTCGTAAAAGACAGGTAATTTCTTCTCACGTTCATAAGGGATATCTGCTTTTTTGAATTCCAGTTCCAATGCTTCAGAATATACACTTTCAAGAAATCCACAGCCCAACTTCTTGTGAACCTCCATGCATGCTCCAATGATCTTGTAGCTTTCAAGCTTAAAGATCATTTCCGCCATACCTATTCGTGAAATTGGTGTTACAATCGCTCTACGCACTTTTCGCTTTTATCTTCTTCTTGCGGCGTGTTTTTGTTTCCTTTTCTTCGGCGGCGTAATAGCTATACTGGTAGGCTGAATATTGATAATACTTGTAATAGGTGTTGCCAAACGAATTGGCTTTGATGTCGTTCACGATGATGGCAATGTCGTTTACCTTTTTACTGGATGCAAACTGGTTGATCATTTCGATCTGGTGTTTGTGTGATACCCCAAAGCGAAGAATGAAAATATTCAGGTCCGACAAACGGCCTGCAATTATTCCATCGGTTACCAGCGAAACGGGGGCGTTGTCGAGAATGATGTAATCGAATTTACTGCGGGCTTCGTCAATCATGCTTTTCATTGCAGGTTTGCTTAGTATTTCAGCAGGATTTGGCGGGATGGGCCCTGAAGTTATTACCGACAGGTTTGGGATGGCTGTTTGAAATACAATCTGTTCGAAGGTGTCGTATCCGATGAGATAAGTACTCAGTCCCTGTTTATTTTCGAGATCAAATGTTTTGTGCAGTTTTGGTTTACGCATATCGGCGCCGATCAACAGTACCTTTTTGTCGTTCATGGAAAGGATGGTGGCAAGGTTGGCTGCGTTGTACGATTTTCCTTCGCCCGGATTGGTTGAGTGAATAGAGATCACTTTTCCTCCCGGATCGCTCAGCATAAATTCAAGGTTGGTACGCAGGTCACGGAATGATTCGGCGATGGAAGATTTTGGATTGGAAAAGACAGCCAGTTCCATCGCTTCGTTGTTGTGCATGATGTTTCCAACGATTGGCAGTTGGGTATTGTTTTCGACATCTTCCTGGGTACGGATGCGGTTGTCGAAGAAGTTCGACAGCAGCAGGAAGAGTATTGGAACCGACAAGCCCAGGATTAAACCAATGGGTAAAATCATTTTAGTGGTAAGTCCTATTCTGATGGCGGTTGCAGGATCGGCTGTTTCAATAATCCGTACATCTGAAATGCTTGAAGCGAGGGCAATGTTTGTTTCGGCCCTTTTTTGCAGCAGGAAGGTATAAATTTCGTTGGTCAGGGTAAACTGACGCTGAATGTTGATCATCTTCTGTTCCTTTTCCGGAAGCTTGTTCAACTGGAAACCAATGTTGGCCTGTCTTTCTTTCAGGCTGTTGATCGATTTTGTCGCGTTTTCAATCAGGTTGCGAAGGTTTTCGTTCAAGCGGTTACGGGTATCTGTCAACTCTTTGTCGAGCATGATCAGTGTAGGATTGTTGGCTTTGGCGGTGAACGAAAGCACTTGCCTGCGGTTAAACAGTTCGCCCAGTTTAATGACGAGCGAGTTGAGTGAAACGTCTTCGATCCCAACTACCGAAGGAGAGACCAGCTTTGTCAGGTCGCCCGATTTTTCAAGGTAGGAGAGTACATTGCGGAAATAGTCGAGTTGTATCTGGCTTTTGGCCCGTTCCGATTCAATTTCCTTGAGGCTGTTCATCACCAATGTACCTTCGGCGCCCAGGTCAATGATTTTGTTGGTTGAACGGAACTCGGTAAACTTTGTTCCGGCTCTGTCGAGCGAATCAGAAATGCCGGTAAGCTGTGTATTGATGAAATCGAGTGAGCGGCGCTGTGCTTCATTCTGAATGTTCATTTTCTGATCAATGTAAACGTTCACAAGTTCATTCAGGAAATCACCCTCTTTTTGAGGTTCTTCCCCCTGAATGCTGCACACTACTATGTCGCTTTTTTCATCCTTCACGCTCGCATCGAGTCTTTTTTGGTAAGACCGCACCATCTGCATCTGGTCGTTAAACACAAAATAAAATTCCCCTTCCACCGGATTCGAATTGGCAATCTTTTTCAGGAGGGTGAAATTGAAATATTCGTTTTTAAACGGCCGCCCAAATTCGCCTTGCGACATAAAAGAAATGTCAATGATTGTGCTGCCGTGCATGTATTGTTCATCCACGGAAATGTTGTAGGTATTGCCTGACAGGGGAGTAATAAATATCCTGACACCTGCAGGATTGGCAAAACCCTGGGGTTCCTGCACATCAAACGGTTCTTTATTGTATATGCCGTTCCAGAGCACGATGTTCCTTTTATACCAGCTGGTATGCCAGTTAAGGTTTTGCAAGGTCTGGTTAATGGTGAACGACGACTTGAGTATCTCAATCTGGTTGTTTATTTTGGTGTTGCTCTGATCCATCAGAGCCCCTTCAAACAAATCCTTCATGTCCATTCCTGTCGATTTTTCAGGAATAAGTATGGAACTGCTGATCGAATAGGTTGGTTTTGTGAGCCTGGTATAGACATACGCGCCACCTAATCCAATCAATGCAAAAAGCAATAACCAATGCCATTGGCGAAGCAGCAGAAATATTATTTTTTTTATATCCGGTCCTTCTTCCTGCCCAATCTCCCTGCTGATACTGTCTGTATTTTCCATGATTGAATGTATTTGCTTAATAATTGTTGTCGATTGTTGTGATTGTTATATGGTTGTAATTGTTGTAAAAGTTGTAATTGTTGTGATGCAAATGTGACCTTATTACCTTATCGATTTATAGAAGAATTAATAAGGTTAAAATCAAAGGAGAACTATCCTGGTTACTAAGGTTGTTAAAATAGAAATAAGGTTTTTATTGGAGTTGAATTGCTTTATTTAATACGTTCCCTTCGATACGTTCCCTTCGATACGCTTCTCTACGCAGGGAGCGGGTTTTCCGTTTTCCCTCTTCCGACTTCTGTCTCCGAACTTCCGTCTGACACGCTAAGCTACTCAGGTAACATTGCTGCTCCTCGTCCTCCTGCCTCCATTCACCCTTTCGCCCTTCGTCCCCTCGCCATGTCTTCTTCTCGCCCCCTCGCCTTGTCTTCCGTCTCCGTTCGCCCTTTCTCCCCCTCGTCTTATCGTCTTCCTCTATTTCAGCACAAATCCCAAAACTGCAAGCAGCATACCCAATGATGAAAACATGAGCGAATAGGCCTGGCTGTTTAACTGGAAATTTTTGTATTTGTCGGGTTGCACAATGATGTAATCGTTGGGGTGCAGGTAAAAGCCTTCGGAAGCATAAA
>CAMDGL010000209.1 GCA_945897845.1 Chitinophaga pinensis
ATCAAAGGCAAACTGGCCATTGGCAAACGTTTCGCTGAAAAATCGGAACGTATCGGTATCCGCACCCTCGAGCTGGTTCGCGACAAAGACGAAAAAGGAACTTCATTTTACTACAAATTAAATGGTGTTCCGGTTTTCATGAAAGGAGCCAATTACATTCCGAACGACGTTTTTCCGGCCCGTGTGACGGAAGAAATGTATCGGAATGTGATCAAAACTTCGAAGATATCGAATTTCAACATGTTGCGTGTTTGGGGGGGCGGAATTTATGAAAATGACCTTTTCTATGATTTATGTGATGAAAATGGATTGCTTGTTTGGCAGGATTTTATGTTTGCCTGTGCCATGTTCCCCGGCGATGAAGCTTTCCTTGAAAACGTGAAACAGGAAGCCACCGACAACATTAAACGTTTGCGCAACCACCCGAGCATTGCAATGTATTGCGGGAACAACGAAATTCTGGCTGCCTGGTTTGGATGGGGATGGGCAAAAGCAGAAGAAGCTAAAAGCAAGGAAACTGCCGACAAAATTTGGAAATCGTATTCCGATATTTTTCTGAAAATTTTACCTGAAGCGGTGGCTGCCAACGATCCGGGACGCAGTTACTGGGATTCATCGCCTGCTTCAGGGCCGGGCGTTCCAGCTGATTTGGCCAACGGCGACGAACATTACTGGGGCGTTTGGTGGGGCAAAGAACCGTTTAAAAACTACGCTACACACATCGCACGGTTTATGAGCGAATACGGATTTCAATCTTTTCCTGAATTAAAAACCGTCAAACAATACGCAACTCCTGAAGATTACGATATATTCTCTGAAGTGATGAAGTCGCATCAGCGTTCATCGATCGGCAACGGAACCATCGAATATTACATGCTTCAGGACTACAAAAAGCCGAAGAATTTTGAATCGTTTTTGTATGTAAACCATGTGTTGCAGGCCGAAGGAATCAAATTCGCGCTCGAAGGTCACCGTCGGGCTGCACCATATTGTATGGGAAGTTTGTACTGGCAAATAAACGATTGCTGGCCAGTGGCTTCATGGAGTTCTACCGATTATTATCAACGCTGGAAAGCGTTGCAATACTTTGCCAAAAAGGGATTTGAACCGGTTTTGGTTTCGCCATATCAGGATAAGGACTCGCTCAAAATTGATATAATAAACGACAAACTATCTGAAATTAGGGGGCAGTTGGTGGTGAAAGTGCTTGATATTGAAGGAAAGGAAATATGGAAAGAGCTGAAAGACGTAGCTGTTCCGGCCAATTCGAGCAATACCTATCTTGCCACAAAATGGTCTCAATTTCTGATGAAAGTACAAGCCAACAAACAATTTCTTGTGGTCGAACTGCTTGAAAATGAAAAAACCATTTCGGCCAACACACTCTTTTTTCTACCAATTAAGTATTTTCAACTTCCGATACCAACTGTAAAACACGAAATAAATGCGGTTGACGGCGGTTTCGAAATTACACTGAATACGGACAAACTGGCGAAGAACTTATACATGACCATTGGTGACGAAGCAGGATTTTTCAGCGATAATTATTTCGATCTTATTCCCGGACAAGCGGTGAAAGTAAAGCTGGAAACGGAGATTTCGAAGGAGAAAATGGATAAAATATTTGCCATTCAAACACTCGACTCTGCCTTTTAAAAAGATTTCAGGACCTATTAGTAAAATCCCCTTTGGTTAAAATATCATTTTCACCGAAGGGGATTTGTTTGATTCATAAAATATTAGGCATAATATTTTCAGGTCCGTCTTTTCACAATTTTTTTTTCATAGATTTGTCGTGCTTCTAAAATATTCACGAAAGAACAAGCATTTATGGAGTATAATTTTATCGGCAAAACTATTCTAATTGTTGAAGACGAGGATGTTAGCCAGTTCTTTTTTGAAAAGGCATTAAAGAAAACCAGGGCAAATCTCTTTTTTGTTAAAGATGGCATCGAAGCAATCGAGATGATCAGGGAAAACACTGAAATTGATGTGGTTTTAATGGATATCAGGCTTCCCCGGATGAATGGGATTGAAGCGACGGCCAAAATAAAAGAATTGCTTCCTGAAATTCCGATAATAATACAGACTGCCTATGCGATGCATTCGGCTCAGGATGAGGCCCGTAACAGTGGATGCGATGATTTTATAACCAAACCAATCAAAATTGAAACGCTGCTTTCCATACTTAAAAAGCACCTGATTTATTAGTTCACCGGTGGATAAAAAGCATCTTTAAAGTGCTCAATTTCAAAATTTCTACCATAAAAAACAATCGAAATAATATCAAACCGGGTATCCAGATTGATATTGTTTTCCAGAATGTAAGCCTCCGCCGCATTTACCAAAAACCGGATTTTTTTGTTTGAAACAGCTTCTGTCGGATGTTCATACGAATCCGTTCCGCGTGCTTTCACTTCCACAATAACCAGTTCGTTGCCATCCTTTGCAATGATGTCAATTTCCAGATGGTGCGAAAACCAGTTCAATGCCAGTATTTCGTAGCCGATCGACCGGAGATGTTCAACGGCAAGTTCTTCCCCTTTTCGTCCGAGTTCAAAGGCTTTGCTCATGTTTTTATCCGTTTTAAAGTGCAGGTATTTTCAACTTCCAGCCGGTATTGGGCGCCCAACATCAGCGAAAGATTTTTGGGAATATGGCCGACCGGGAAGTCGAAGCAAACCGGGAAATGATAATCTTTGACCGCATCCTGAATGATTTCGTAAGCGGATTTGCCAAAAGGGCTTTCATTGTCCTGCATTTCAGAAAAGGCGGCAACTACCAATCCGGCAAGATTTTTTAACTGACCCGTCAACCGGAAGTTTTGCATCATTCGGTCGAGGTGATAAAGGTATTCCGACAAATCTTCGATCATCAGAATTTTACCTGAAGTATCAATCTGCCAGGGAGTTCCCTGAAGGCTGTAGAGCAATGACAAATTTCCGCCTACCAGTTCTCCCGAACAAACACCTGCACGGTTCAGCGAATTGGTCATTGTTTCCACCTGCGATTTTCCGGTTGAAAGCAATTCCATCAGGCTGAAAAAACTTCGGGTAGGCTTTTTATTTTCAAGAAAAAATGCCGGCATGGCACCATGAATACTTGCCAATCCAAGTTTATTCAGAATAGAATGTAAAACAGTTACATCACTGAATCCAACCAGCCATTTTGGATTTTTCAGTAATGGTGAAAAGTCTATTTTCTCGATGGTGCGAATGGTACCATATCCGCCCCGCGCGCAAATAATGGCCTTGGTTTGTACATCGTTAATGGCTTCCTGTAAATCTGCCGCGCGCTGCTCGTCGCTGCCGGCGTACTGAAAATTCCGTCCGAAAACATGTTTACCTGCCAGTACTTCATAACCGACATCCTGCAACAGCTCAATACCCGGAAGTACCTTGTCTTTCTGCACTTTGCCTGCAGGTGCCACAATCCGTATCCGGTCGCCTTTTTGAAGGAATTCAGGAAAAATCATTGGCTGGAGTTTTATATTAGTAAGTTAAACAATGCAACGTTTTGCAAAATAGTAGTCGACAAAAAAGACGATTCATTGCCAGATCGTCTTTTTTGTCAGGAGTATTATCTCTTTTTAAGCAGGTCTCTGATTTCGGCCAGCAGAACCTCTTCATTGCTAGGAGGTGGAGGTGCAGGCGCTTCAGCAGGCGCCACTTCTTCTTTCTTCTTCAAGCTGTTCATCGCTTTAATCATCATGAATATGGCGAATGCGATGATCAGAAAATCAACGGTTGTTTGAATGAAATTTCCATAATTGATCGATACTGCCTGAGTCGTAATTACACCGGCAGCATCAATGATCGGATCTTTCATGATGACTTTGAGATCGGTGAATTTTACACCACCAAGCAGAAGCCCGATTGGAGGCATGATTATATCGGAAACAACCGAACTTACGATTTTACCGAAAGCTCCGCCAATGATGATACCCACTGCCATGTCAACTACATTTCCGCGCATGGCAAAAGCCTTAAATTCTTGTACTAAACTCATAAGATAATTTTTTAAGTTTGTGGTATATGTCTATTTAACACGAGATGATGTTTAAAAAAAAAGAAAGGATTCGTTAACCAAACTTCAGGTATTTTTCAGGATTAAAAATTACGGTTAATTTTTGAGAAAGCAATGTAATCTTGAATTTATTATCACCCAGGATTTCACCATCCGCCTCACCAGCAATGTTGTGAGCCGAACTGATTACCACACAGCTGGCATCGTGTGTTGAAACCCGCGGATCTTTTACAAATTCTCCTGAATACAATCCGGCCAGATTTTGGAGTATTCCGAATAAGCCGATTTCGCGTATGATGGTAACCTGAAACTGTCCGTTGTTTGGCACTGCCCCCGGAGCCTGCATCATACCGCCTCCGTTAAATTTGCCGATACCGATACTGACTGAAAAGATCAGTTCATCAATCTCCTGACCGTCAATTATTACGTGGGTTTTAGCTGTTTTAAATTTCAAAAAGCTTGCTCCAAGTGCCTGCAGGTAAAGCATAATTCCCTTTCTACCTTTGTCTTTCAGCCGGTTGGTTTTTGCAGCTACCATTGCATCAAACCCAAAACCGGCCATGTTGGCAAAATAACAGGTTTTTGCCGATTCGTTTTCTGTAAATGATATCCGGCCAACATCTTGTCGCATGGTATCACCCTTTTGTAAAAGTTTAATGGCTGATTTGTATTCGTTTGGAATCCCGAATGTTTTTATCCAGTCGTTACCGGTTCCAACGGGAATCATACCGATTGTAATTTTTTCAGGAGGGCACACCTTTTGCGAAAAGATTCCATTTACTGCTTCATTCAGCGTACCATCACCTCCGGCTATAATCAGGTTGTGAAATCCATCTTCAATGGCTTGAGTGGTTAATTGGATGGTATGTTTCGGATATTCCGAAACTGCCAGTTTGAATTGAAATCCATATTTAGTCAGAAGTTTAACTATTTCTGCCCGATCTTTTTTGCCTCTGCCCGATCCGGCATGTGGGTTCAGAATAACCAACCATTTTATTTCCGATTGCTTTCCCATGCATCAAAATTGTGATTATTTAAAGGCAATCAAGATAAAGAAAAAAGTATTCAGTTTTCAGTCTCAGTCTCAGTGCTATTTTCAATCCTTCAATCTTTCAGTAATTGAGTCCTTCAGTTCTTAGCCGAGCAGCAATTCTGCAAGTTCATCAACGGATTCGACCAGATAATCCGGGTTACAGGCAATGAGCGATTCGGACGTTCCAAAGCCGTAACCAACGGCGATGGCCGATATTTCATTTTCGTTGGCGCCAATGAGGTCGTAATGTGTGTCGCCGATCATCACCACTGAAGACGATGGCCGAATGCGGTTGCGTTCCATTAGTTCTGCAATCAGTTGGCCTTTTCCTGAGTGTTTCCCGGTAGCCTCTGCACCTTGCAGATCATCGATGTACCGGTCGAACTCAAAATGCCGGATGATCATTTTGGCGTATTTTTCTAATTTCGAAGTAACTACATAAATGTGTTTTCCTGAAAGATGTAATTCTTCAAGCAATTCCCCAATTCCGGAATAAGGTTCATTTTCGTACAATCCTTTTTCTCCGAAATAAATTCGGAAATGTTCCACAGCCAGGTTTGTATTTCGCTCATTTAATCCAAACAGGTTTTTAAATCCATCCTGAAGTGGCGGACCAACAAAGCGTTCGAGGATTTCGCTGCTGTAACCGTCAATTTGCATTTGCCGCAAAGCATATTTCAACGAATTGCCAATTCCCAGACGGGGATTGGTCAGTGTACCGTCGAGGTCGAAAAGGATGTGAGAGAATTGGGACATAATACATATTTGTGGTTAGAGACACGTTTGAGGGTAGAGACGCGCTATAGCGCGTCTCTACGTTTATTCATATGAAACGAACATGCCGCTGGAAATTATTTCAAAGGTGGCGGCACAAAATGAGAATGAAAATAAATGTTCGAACTGGATGCTCGCTGGCATGTGAGTTCCATGTGAACGCTTAATAATCAATTAATTAATATCGTTATTTTCACATGAAATTGACAATTATTATTCCTCCGGATTCAGGTTAATGAAAATGCGTTTTTTTGTACGGCTGGCAGTTTTTGCCTTTTCTTCGAGCAAATCGTAATCGGCTTTCCGGCTTTTCACAAATTCATTAAAAGCTTCTTCCGTTTGCCATTCGTCGATAACCAGAAAAATGCCGTCACCTTCGCCACTGTCGAGCACGTCGGTTCCCAGGTAGTCGGGCGATTTGCTGAAAAATTTCACCCAATCGCCTTTTGGATCGTAGAATTGTTCAAACTTATCGCGCTCCTTAAATTTTACTTTCAATTCCCAAATAACCTTAAACATAGCTTTTCGTTTTAACAGTCAGCAAATGTGCGGAAAAAGTATCACAATTTTTTCAACTCCCCGTCAAACGAATACGTTTTCCCCTTATCGGTAGGCATTTCAATCACTTTTTCGCCGTATTTGAGTTTGCATTTCTGCCCGGCTTTCGATAAAACTTCCAATTTCTGAAGTTTCCCACCAGCCCAGCTAAAATTCAGTTCGAAGCCGCCGCGGGCGCAAACTCCCGTGATATTTCCTGAAGGCAAAGCATCGGGCAGAGCCGGAAGTATGTCTATTTCGTTGAGTTGACTTTGAACCAGCATTTCAATCATGCCGGCCGGAGCGCCAAAATTTCCGTCGATCTGGAAGGGTGGATGTGCATCGAAAAGGTTGGTGTATGAACCACCTCCGCCAGTGTAAACCACATCGTCAATCTGAACAGGACGGAAAAGTAATTTTACCATTTCGTAAGCGTGATTTCCGTCAAGGAAACGTGCCCAGAAATTGATTTTCCAGGCAAGGCTCCAGCCGGTGCCGTCGTCGCCGCGGTAAATCAGCGACTGGCGTGCAGCCTTCATCAAGTCTGGTGTGTCTTTCCAGTTAATTTCATTCCCGGGATGAACGCCCCACAAGTGCGAAACATGACGATGTT
>CAMDGL010000210.1 GCA_945897845.1 Chitinophaga pinensis
TTGCAATCTTTTCAAGTTCCGGCATGGTTAATTCGCGGGCAAGAACTGTGCGCACAATTCCTTTTGAAGCAGCGAAATTTACGCCCACCGAATTGTGGTTGCCCATTTGAGTACTGGCATGTAGAACCAGTTTTGGGAAAAATTGCCGGGCAATAAAATAAACGCCCCAATCCTGAATGATAATCGCATCAACTCTCAGCGAATTCAGAAATGACAAGACATCGATCAGCTGATCAATTTCTTTGTTTTTAATTAAAGTATTGAGGGTAATGTAAACCTTTACGTTCTTTTCGTGTGCTTTGGAAACTGCAAGTTGGAGAATTGGCCGAGTAAAGTTGCTGGCCCTTCCACGTGCGTTAAACTCCTGAAGGCCCATAAAAACAGCATCAGCCCCACCGTTCAGTGCGGCATAAAACGATTCTGTATTTCCAACGGGAGCCAATAATTCGGGCTTTTTTTTTATCATTGAACATTTTTAACTCCACAAAAGTATCAAATTTACCTTTTCTTTATCATCCAGATATCCTGAGGCAACCATCCTTCGACCTTTGCCGGTGGGGTTTTTATATGTTCCAATATTTCGGAACTGCAAAACAGCTTTTCCATGAAATCCGTTGGATGAAATGCAGAATAAGTTCTGTGTCCTTCTTTAACGTTGCCCCGAATTATCAATTCGCCCTTATTGTATCGAATAAGCTCAGAATCTGTTAATTTAACCTTGAAATTATCTCCCTGTGTAGTCAGAAACATGATTCCACCGGGTCTTAAAATCCGATACAACTCATCGTACCAATCGTAGTGCAACTGTTCTGATAAATGGGTAAAAATGGAAATGCCATAAATCAGATCAAAAAAATCACCTGAATACGGCAAACTGGCATTCAATGGGTTTTTATTAAAACTGATGCCGGGGAGATTTTCGGAACACCAATCGATTGATTTCGCATTGTAATCGGTTCCAAAATATTCGCAGCCATTTCCAACTACGGAAGGAAGATGCCGGATGATGCGTCCTGGACCACATCCCCAATCCAATATCTTTTTGTCTTTCAGTTCAGTGTGTTTCCTGAAATGATCGGCAACCCACTTTGCTGTGTCAATACTTTCGGTATAATATTTCTGATAATTTATTTGAAATGATTCATAAATCAGGTAGTCAGGCGGAAGTTTTACCTGTGGGTTTTTCTTTTTGAAAGCCTTGTTCATTTTACGGTTTTTGTACCGCTCCAAATAATATCTGATCCAATCAGTCAGATAAATCAATCCAATCTGACGTAAAACATTGGAGATCTGGGATTTTTTCATTCTAAAGTATTTTAAAGGCAAACTTAAATTGTACCGCCTAATTTGTCTGATAATTTTTGACCAAAGTAGAGATTTAACCATAAACGACCAAATATGCATATTACAATGATTCGTTATTTTTAACAATTCTAAATTGCATAAATTAACCTATTTTGACATCTCTGGATAGCAATTAGTAATTTTGAAACATTACTTTTGTTGCATTAAGTTCTGCAAATGCAAAATCTGGTCAACATTCACAATATTCTACAGGAGCAATCCCGCTTAACAATCAGAAGAGAACTTCTGAACGAAATTGACTGGGACCAAAGGATCATCGGGATCAAAGGATTTCGGGGTGTTGGTAAAACAACCTTCCTGATTGATATTGTAAAAGAAAAGTTTTTGAACGACAAAACCTGTCTTTACGTCAACCTCAATAATTTTTACTTTACCAAAAGAAAAATCATTTCATTTGCTGACGAATTCTACAAAACGGGAGGCAAAACCCTGATTATGGATCAAATACATAAATATCCTGATTGGGCTTCAGAATTAAAAACCTGCTACAACAATTTCCCGGAACTGCAAATCATTTTTTCAGCATCACCGGTACTTCGCGTTATCGAAGGAAACAATGAGTTGCAGGATATTGCCAAAATTTATCATCTCGAAGGACTTTCATTTCGAGAATACCTGAATTACCAGTCGAACCTGAATTTCAGGAGATATACTTTACAGGAAATCCTGACCGATCACGTGAAAATTGCACAGGAAATTACCAAAGAGATCAAACCACTGGCTTTTTTGAATGATTACCTCAAAGATGGGTTTTATCCATACTTCCTCGACAACAAAGGCTTTTACAACGAAACGCTTTTAAAACACATTAATCTTGCGCTCGAAATTGATGTAACATACCTCAATCAGATTGATTTGCAATACCTTCCAAAACTCCGTAAGTTGTTACAGATCATTGCCAGTCAGGTGCCATTTTCGCCCAATGTGAGCAAAATAAGCGCAGATGTACAAACGTCGCGGGCAACTATCATGAATTACCTTCGCTACTTGAAAAATGCCAGGATCATCAACCTGTTGTTCTCGAACGGCAACGAGGATGAGATTAAAAAACCGGATCTGGTCTATCTGCATAACACAAATCTAATGTATGCCATTGACCCTGCAAACATCAGCAACAATACTTTAAGACAAACATTCTTTTATAACCAGATAGGCTATCAACATCAGGTAAAAAGCTCAGGGAAAGCAGTTTTCAAAGTGAACGACCTGTATCATTTTTCTGTCGGAAACAAATATACTGTTCCGGTCGATGACGATTCGTATGCTGCCGCTGATATGATTGAACTAGGCTCGGGCAGGATTATCCCACTTTGGCTATTTGGTTTTCTATATTAAAGGCCCCTCCAATATTTCGAATGAAAAAAGGGACAAATAAAAAATTGATACAAAAAATTGAAAATTTAAATCAAGAATAATTTAAACATTACAAAAATGGCAAAAGAAAAAAAGTTCATTACATGTGACGGAAACTATGCCGCAGCGCATATTAGTTACATGTTTAGTGAGGTAGCTTGTATCTACCCTATTACGCCATCGTCAACCATGGCTGAATATGTTGACGAATGGGCAGCAAATGGAAAAACCAACATTTTTGGCCGTCCGGTTCGTTTGGCAGAATTGCAGAGCGAAGGTGGAGCCGCAGGTGCCGTTCACGGAGCATTGCAGTCGGGTTCACTTACAACAACTTACACTGCTTCACAGGGTTTGTTGCTGATGATCCCAAACATGTACAAAATTGCAGGAGAGTTACTTCCATGCGTTTTTCATATCAGCGCCCGAGCGTTGGCTGGTCATGCGTTGTCGATTTTCGGTGACCACAGCGACGTATACTCAGCACGTCAGACAGGTTTTGCCATGTTGGCTGCCGGATCAGTACAGGAAGAAATGGACCTTGCCGGTGTTTCTCACCTGTCAACTTTAAAATCACGTGTTCCTTTCATGTCATTTTTTGATGGATTCCGTACTTCACACGAAATTCAGAAGATTGAAGTAATCAGCAAAGAAGAAATGCGTCCGCTGATTGACATGAATCTGATTCAGGAATTCAGAGACCGGGCTTTAAATCCTGAACATCCTGTAACAAAAGGTACCGCGCAAAATCCTGACATTTTCTTCCAGGCAAAAGAAGCAGCGAACCGTTTTTACGATGCAGTTCCTGATATCGTTGAAGGTTACATGCAGGAAATCAAAAAAATTACCGGACGCGAATATCATCCATTCACCTATTATGGTGCTGAAGATGCTGAAAACATCATCATCGCCATGGGTTCGGTTACCGAAACCATCCGCGAAACAGTTGACTACCTGAATGCTCAGGGCAAAAAAGTTGGTTTATTGGTCGTTCATTTATATCGCCCGTTCTCAACCAAATATTTCCTGAATGTATTGCCAAAATCGGTAAAACGCATTGCAGTTCTCGACAGAAGCAAAGAACCGGGAGCAAACGGAGAACCTTTGTACCTAGATGTTTGTGAAGTTCTTTACGGAACAGAAAACGCTCCTCTTATTGTTGGCGGACGTTTCGGATTGGGTTCAAAAGACACCACTCCTGCACAGATTCTTTCGGTTTATGAAAACCTCGAACTGAACGAACCGAAAAATCAATTCACCATCGGTATTGTTGATGATGTAACTTTCAAATCTCTTCCTCTAAAAGAAGAAGTAAACGTTGCTCCGGCCGGAACTTACGAAGCCAAATTTTATGGTTTGGGTTCTGATGGTACAGTTGGCGCCAACAAAAACTCCATTAAAATCATTGGTGAAGCAACCGATAAATATTGCCAGGCTTATTTTGCCTACGACTCAAAAAAATCGGGAGGATTCACTTCTTCACACCTTCGTTTTGGTAATGTGCCAATCCGTTCACCTTATCTGGTAAATACTCCTGACTTTGTGGCCTGCCACGTTCCTGCATACCTGCATCTTTACGATGTTTTGAAAGGCTTGAAAAAAGGCGGTTCATTCCTGTTGAACTCCATTTGGGATGAGGAAGAAACTGTAAAAAGACTTCCAAACGGCATGAAAAAATACATGGCCGAAAACGAAATCAAATTCTACATCATCAACGGAACCAAGCTTGGCGAAGAAATTGGACTTGGCAACCGCACCAATACCATTATGCAGGCGGCATTCTTCAAGATTACGGAAGTAATTCCATTCGAAACTGCCGTTTACGAGATGAAAAAAGCCATCGTGAAATCGTATGGCAAAATGGGTGAAAAAGTAGTAACCATGAACAACGCAGCTGTTGAAGCAGGCGGAAATAATGTGGTAAAAATCGACGTTCCTGCTGATTGGAAAAACCTTGTTGTAACTAATGACAATGAAGATGCTGACCGTCCTGCTTACATTAAGAACATTGTAGATGTAATCAACGCTCAAAAAGGAGATGATCTTCCGGTAAGTACATTCCTTGGAGCTGAAGACGGAACATTCCAGTCAGGAACCGCAGCTTACGAAAAACGTGGTATTGCTGTAAACGTTCCAGAATGGCAGGCAGAAAACTGTATTCAGTGTAACCAGTGCGCTTACGTTTGCCCTCACGCTGCAATCCGTCCGTTCCTGATTAACGAAGACGAAATGGCTAAATTACCTGATGGAACAAAATCACTTCAGGCAGTGCCAAACAAACAATTCCCGAATTTAAATTTCCGCATTCAGGTAAGCGTTTTGGATTGTACCGGTTGCGGTAACTGTGCCGATGTTTGTCCTTCTAAAACCAAAGCTTTGGAAATGAAACCACTGGGAACTCAGGAAGCTGAAATTTCACGTTGGCTTCATATGGACTCAAAAGTATCTTACAAGGAAAAAGTGGTTGAAAAAAGCAAATCGGTTAAAAATTCACAGTTTGCTCAGCCATTGTTTGAGTTCTCAGGAGCTTGTGCCGGTTGTGGTGAAACTCCATACATCAAACTGATTTCGCAGTTGTTTGGCGAACGCATGATGGTTTCGAATGCAACCGGTTGTTCGTCAATCTACGGTGGATCGGCTCCTTCAACTCCTTATTGCAAACACAAAGAAAGCGATAAAGGTATTGCATGGGGCAACTCATTGTTCGAAGACAATGCTGAATACGGTTTTGGTATGTCAGAAGGTGTTGCAGCACAACGCGACCGCATCGAGTCGATTATGAAAGCTGCCATGGCCGATGGTGCAACTGATGCAGAAAAAGAAGCATTTGCTGCCTGGATCGAAAACAAACTGAATGGTGAAACAACTGAAGAAGTTTCAGCAAAAGTTCGTGAAGTATTGGCCGGAAGCGCTGCCGTTTATGCGAAAGAAATCATGGGATTGAAACAATACCTGGTTAAAAAATCGCAATGGATCTTCGGTGGAGACGGTTGGGCTTATGATATTGGCTATGGCGGTTTGGATCATGTTTTGGCTTCAGGCGCTGATGTAAATGTTCTGGTTATGGATACCGAAGTTTACTCAAATACCGGCGGTCAGGCATCAAAATCAACTCCGGTTGGTGCAGTAGCCAAATTCGCTGCTTCAGGAAAACGCATCCGCAAAAAAGACCTTGGTGTAATGGCCATGTCTTATGGATATGTATATGTCGCGCAGGTTTCCATGGGAGCCAATCAGGCACAATACCTGAAAGTAATCCGCGAAGCAGAAGCTTATCCCGGACCATCACTCATCATTGCTTATTCGCCATGTATCAGCCACGGATTGAAACAATCGATGGGCCGCACACAGAACGAAGAAAAAATAGCAGTTGAATGTGGATACTGGAGTTTGTACCGCCACAATCCGATGCTCGAAGAAGAAGGAAAGAACCCATTCGTTCTGGACTCAAATGCTCCGGACTGGACGAAATTCCAATCATTCCTGCTTGGCGAAGCACGATACAGCTCACTCAAAAAAGCATTCCCTGAAGTGGCCGACGTACTTTTCGCCGCTGCTGAAGAAAATGCAAAGTGGAGATACAATGGCTACAAAAGAATGGCCTCAATGGATTACACGAAAGCAGAATAAAAACCAATCCCAATAAAGTCAAGGCAAAAGAAGAAAGCTTTGCAATCCTTTTGTGACTTGATCATTTTAACAAGCAACAATTGAAAACTCCGGAGTAATTTTACTTCGGAGTTTTTTTATGCCAATTATTGTTATTCCGATGCTCCTTTCCTGAAAAAAGGCTATTTTCGACAAACTAAATCATAATCAACTATGCAACGACGAAATTTTTTAAAAGGTACAGCAGCGATGGCTGCAGTTACAGTAACCGGCAGTTCGCTCAACGCAAATAACCTTCCGGCACAAGACAATGAATTTTATGAATTCAGGATTTACCAGTTAACCGGTGGAGGAGCAAAAAACACCTTAAAATCTTATTTTACGGAAGCTTTAATGCCACTATTTAATAAACATGGCATCAAACTCGGGGCTTTCGAAGAACTCGATAAGGAAGATCCGCCAAAGGTTTATACCCTGTTTGTTTATCCGTCGGCTGAGGTATATTTTAAACTTCAGAAAGAACTGACTACCAATAAAGATTACATGGCAGCAGCCAAATCTTATTTTGAATTGCCTGCCACAAAACCGGTTTTC
>CAMDGL010000211.1 GCA_945897845.1 Chitinophaga pinensis
TACAATGACTTATTAAAAAGTGCCAAAATATTGGGAGAAAAGGATCCGTTTTTAGAAACAGTTACGAATCAAATCAATAAACTGGATCCTATTATTATCGGTGAGTCGGGACAGATAAAAGAATATCGGGAAGAAAAGAAATACTCTGATATTGGAGATCCAAAGCATCGTCATATTTCTCAACTTTGTCCGATGTATCCGGGAACTCTTATTAATTCCGATAAACCTGAATGGGTAGAAGCAGTAAAAACAGTTCTTGATTTTAGAGGCAACAATACCACAGGTTGGGCAATGGCACACAGAATGAACGTCCGTGCCAGAACCAAAGAAGGGGAAAAAGCACATGAAGTATATTCTAAATTTATAAAAGAACGTACCCTTCCTAATCTATGGACGGTTCATCCCCCGTTTCAAATAGACGGTAACTTGGGAACTATGGCAGGTGTTGCCGAAATGTTGATTCAAAGTCATGAAGGTTTCATTGAGCTTCTTCCCGCCCTTCCAAAAGCATGGGAAACAGGCCTTTTTGATGGTTTAGTAGCTAGAGGTAATTTTGAATTATCCCTAAAGTGGGAGAATAGTAAGATTACTTTTTTGAAAGTTATCTCCAACAGCGGAGGAAAATGTAGAATTAAATATAAGAATATTGCAGCTGCTCAAATAAAAGATAGTAAGGGTAAAATAGTATCTCATACAATAAAGTCAGAAAATATGATTGAATTTAATACCAATAAATTAGGTGAGTATTTTATTGCATTTTGATAGGCGATAAATATAAATCCGGCAAGTTCAAGCATCAATATAAAAACTGAAATGTATATCCTGAAAACCGAAAATATGACAAGGAAACTGTTTAAAACAAACAAATATAAGATTGAATATGATGATGTTACATTCTAAAGTGTATTTAGTATTAGTTCTGGTTTTACTTTGCGCTCAACAAGCAATGTCGCAGGAAATAGTCATTCAGGTCGACCCTACAGTTTCTACTGCCATCAATGGTCATTTGAATCTGGATCGTTCAAAATATTTCAATTTATCAACTAGTGGCATACTTTTCGAATCGACCATCAACAATAAAACGCGCTCCGATTATTATATCCACGATTTGGAAATGACCTTCGGACGTACATTAGGAATGGTTAGCACTGCTGTCCCGTGGGGAGGAAATGTTCGTGAAGATGCTGCCCGTCCGGGATATGCTGATATGGCATTTTTGAAACAAAAATCGAATCCTTCAAATGGAACATTCAGCGAGGCATTCAAACAGAAGTTTCCTAATAATTTAGATGTTGCCAATCACGATAATCACAATGCATATCCAGTGTTTATGCCGCCGGTTATCAATGCACAGGCTGGCGATATTGGAAAGCTTCCTTCGAATGTAGATGCTGCTGCCGAGCTTGCTGTTGCACTCTTGAAATACTATTATACAGATTGGACAAGACCTAAAACGTTTGAACCAATAAACGAACCCCATTGGGCGATCGATAAAGATTTGCTGGCTAATTTACATATGACAATCTGGAAAAAAGCAAAAGCAGAAAAAATCCCGACCCTGATTGGTGGACCTTGCTATTCTACGGCTTACTATTATAAAAAGAATTATACGGGATTGTCTGGATTGTCAGATTTTATTGATCGAACAGAGTGTAAACTCGACTTTTATTCGTTTCATGTATACGATTTCATGAAATACGATGCTGCCCGTAAAGATATTGTTGGTAGGGTTACATCAGGTTTACCGATCGAAGGGGTTCTTGATATTGTTCCGAATTATACCATGAATAAATATGGCAAGGCTGTCGAAATAGTTATTAGCGAAACTGGAGGATATATGGCTGGCCGAGAAGCTGATCAGAATGCAATAGCAAATACCTATTTTCCGGGTTCGGGTTTTGACTGGGAAATGAAGCGACGTTCGATTAGTGCATTCGTTATGGTTAGCAGTTGTATCGCTAACACAATGGCATTTATTAACCATCCGCATGTGGTGAAAAAATCGGTCCCATTTATTTTGCTCGAGTCATTTGCATGGGATCCAAAGTATTATTCGTCGCTGTTAGTTGCCAATAATTTTACTGATAAAAATAACTGGCAGGAATCAAAATACATTCATTTCTACGAATTCTTCAAAGGAGTTAAAGGTCGCCGTGTGCTTTCAGAATGTGCAAATCCTGACATACAACAGCATGCTTTTGTCGATGGAAATAAATTGGTTTTAGTAATGAATAACCAGTCGAATATAATTAAACCACTTAAAGTTAATCTGCCAGCTTCAGGAATTTCGTCGATAAATATAAGAAGGTATGGACGGAATACTGATTTTACACCATATCTTGAAGAACAAACAGTCGCTTCATTGAATGAGCTTTCGCTCAAAGGCCGCGAAGCAATGGTCATCACTGTTACTTATCAGGATCAGGTTCAACAGAGCAAGTATATCGATGAAAAAGCATATTACGGTGCCGAAATTTCAAGAGAGTTTGTTGGCACTGCCAACTTCACGGTCAATATCCCCAGTTTGAAGGATATACAATATGCCATTCTTCGGGTAGGAATTAGTCGTCCGGCCGGGACAGACCGAAAAGTGAATATTTCGTTGAATGGAACTGCTCTGCAAGTACCAATGGAAGATTGTGCTCCATATTTGGAGAATGAAACTGAATTTGCGACTACCAAAATTATCCGTGTCGATAAATCGTTATTGGTCAATAGAAACAACATTACTGTTTCTTTTCCTGATGGAAAACAAGGTGGAGTAGGGGCAACGGTTTTGCGGGTTGGTTATCAGGAAATAACCTCCGTTTCAGAAAATAGAAATCTACAAACACCCGGAATTGAGATATTCCCAAATCCTGCTTCAGGATTAATGCAGGTTAATTTGCCAAATGTTTCAGGAGAAATTAAATTACAGGTTGTTACCTTAAATGGTCAATTAATTCACGAAGAAGTTGCCACCAAATCAGCTGTTTTTATCGATACTAAAAGCTTGCGGATGAAGGGAGCCTATATTGTTCGGGTTCAGACGGATAAAAATGTGTATAATCAAAAGGTAATTGCAATCTAAACACACAGCAATACAAAAAGGCAGATTTTAAATTGCCTTAAAATAGATGAATGCAGGGTGATTTTGCTTTTAATTGCGATTTATCCCCCTGTATTTGTTGTTTTTTCTGCCCCCGCTTTAGGTTAGTGTTTTAGTATTTTTACTTCAATAGTTCTGTTGGTATAATAAAACTAAACTTAATCTAAAGAATGAAACTCATTTTGGGCCTCTTTTTATTGCTATCCATATGAAATCGCAAAAAACGATCAATTCGATTGCTATAAGATCGAATAAAACAAATCAAATCACAACGCACAACGGTCGTGCATTAGCATTTTTTCAGGCAAAAGGAAAATCTGCAAACCTGAAGATTTCAGCAAAAACTACCGATTTAAAGTCAAACGATATAACTATAAATGTTTAAAAATATGAAGCGATTTCAATATCTACTTTTTGCATTAATGCTTTTGAGCTGTGGTTCCACTGCTCAAAACTTACTTACAAATCCCGGTTTCGAGAACGGCTCGACAGATTGGTCCATTGGATTTTGGGGAGGACCAGTTGCAACTTTAACTGCAACAAGCGAAAAAGCGCAAGAAGGAACTAAATCCATGAAAGTTGAAGTTACTACTCCTGCAACCGACGATGGAGGGAAAGTATATGTAAGAAAAAATGGCTTGAGTTTAGTGCAAGACCAGAAATACAAGCTTGATTTCTATGCCTTAAGTCAATCGGGAAAAGAAGAGAATATCCAGATTTCTATTTATTCTCATACCAATATTGGAGGGAAACAATGGGGAACTGTTTATAACAATAAAGCCCCAAAATTTATTGGTGATAATCTATGGAAGAAATTTTCTTTTGAGTTTACTGCTTCAATTATTGAGGGAGTACCAGATTTTAGTTCGTTGGGCCTTTTGTTTGGGTTTGCTTTAAATACAAGCACAATTTATATCGACGATGTTTCACTTACTCCAGTGGCTTCAACAAGTCTGTTGAAAACATATCATGTTAGCAAAACGGGGAGCGATACCAATTCTGGAACATTGGCTAGTCCGTTTTTAAGTATCTCGAAAGCAGCCAGCCTTGTTGCTCCGGGCGATACAGTTTTTATTCATGCCGGAACTTACGAAGAAACACTTCTGCCGGCAAAGTCTGGTACAGCCGAAGCTCCAATCGTATTTCAATCGTTTAAAAACGAAAAAGTTATAATAACCGCCATGCAAGCCTTGACTGCCTGGACAAAAGATAATGGATCAATTTATAAAACAACAGTCGATTGGGACATGGGACAACAGAATTTTGTGATGAATGGAACTGTTGTTTGCGATTTGGCTCGATGGCCAAATAATACTGATGGCGACCAATTTACGCTCGATTCGAAACGTAACACTGGAGGAAGTGCAGGCGATGTAATTACGAATGCATACCTTATTTCGGGCGAGATCCCAAATTACGATTGGTCGAAAGGTGGATCTGTATTTTTTTTTGGTGATAAACCTGGATCAGGCTGGAATGCCTGGAAAGCTTTTATAACAAGCAACTCTTCGGGAAGAGTGAATTTCGATCTGGTAAAAAATCCGGATTGGATCCGAACATTTCATTACCCCGAAGCATTGGGCGATTTTTACCTCGAAGGAATCAAAGAAGCAATTGATTTTCAAAATGAATGGTATTTTGATGCTGCAACTAAAACCTTGTATATTCAAATATCAGGAGGAGTTACACCAACCGATGGACAGGTCAAAATGCGTCGTCGCATGCTAACTGTTGACTTGAACGGGAAAAGCTACATCAAAATCCGAAATCTTGCTGTATTCGGTGGCGGAATTGAAGTTGGTGGTTCAAACAATGTACTCTACGGAATTACAAGTTTATATGGAAATCATTCAAGAGGAGTTGTTTCCGGTTTTAGCATAAACAGTCAGAGTGTTTACTTTAAATCCGGAACTCAAAATAATATCATCGAAAAATGTGAAGTTGGATTTGGGGCTGGTTCCGGGATTCGTGATAACGGAATCAATACGAAAATATTGAACAACTATGTGCATGATTTCGACTATGTTGGTGATTACGATGCTGCGCTATATGTGCGAGATGGTTCAGGCGCAATTATTAAAGGCAATACGATTACACGTGCCGGTCGTGATTGTATTCAGATTGTGAGCAAAGGCAGTGAAGTGGCTTATAACGACATCAGTAAAAGTAGTTTGATTACCGATGATTGTGCATTGCTGTATACCTTGGGCAAAGGCCTGAATATGAAAATACATCATAACTTGTTTCACGATGCAGCGGGTAGGGGTAAATTAAACAAGGCTGCCGGAATTTACCTCGATAATGATGCAGCAGATGTATCAGTTCATCACAATGTGGTTTGGAACACCGAATGGTCGGCCATTCAAATTAACTGGAACGGAACAAATATTGATGTTTTCAACAATACCCTGATTAATTGCTCGGCAGCTATGGGTGCATGGCATAAGGAAGGAACTGCATTTTCGAATGTCAAAGTTTGGAACAACCTAACAAACATGAATTCGTTGGAAGCGCAGGCTGATAAACAGAACAATTACATCATGACATCAACTACCAACCAGTTTGCCGATCTGGATAAAGGAGACTTTACCTTAAAATCGGGTTCATTGGCGATTAATAATGGTCTGGTTATTCCGGGAATTACTGATGGTTTTGTTGGCTCGAATCCTGATTTAGGAGCTTATGAATTTGGTGCTGAAAAATGGAAAGCCGGCATTGATTGGGATTCAAAATTAGGCCCGACAGGTAGAGGTTGCTACGGCTTGCCTGGTGAAGTATGTTCAAACCCAACGAGTACCCTTCTTCCAGAATTAAGGCCGAAAAAGCTGAAATTATTCCCAAATCCAGTTATTAACGGCAAGCTTACAATGGTTTTTCCTGAAACAAATATCAACCCGAAGGAATGGCAGCTTTATTCGTTTGATGGAAGAATGATTATGAATGGATTAATTGTCGCACAAATGCAAACGGTGAATATGGATGGTTTGAAGAATGGTATCTATATTCTTCATGTTCAGTCGGGCAATTCTTTTGTTTCAGAAAAGGTTGTGAAACAGTAAGCTTTAAAACTGATTGCGGATTTACCGAGCGGAACACATAAACAAAATATGTGAATCGGTCAAAACAAAGGACATTCATTAATTTCTAAATAGTTTGATGTATTTAATGCAACAGTTAATTCAATAATTATGAAAAAAATCAAAATGACAGTGATATTGCTATTCTTTACTGTAGTAGCATTTTCACAAACTATACCTAATTACACTGAGTTGATGAAACGCACGCAATGGTGGCGTGAGTCCCGGTTTGGCATGTTTATTCATTTTGGTGCCTATTCGGTAGCTGCCAGAGGCGAATGGGTGAAATCAAATGAAAAAATGACTACCGGGCAGTACCAAAAATATGTGGATGCATTTAATCCGGTGGACTTTGATGCAAAAAAATGGGCAAAAATAGCTAAACAAGCCGGTATATGTAGTTCTTACTGCTAAACACCATGATGGTTACTGCTTGTTCGACAGCAAATTGACGGATTATAAGCTGAGCAGGCAATTTAATGGTCGCGACCTGGTTCGTGAATTTCTTGATGCTTTCCGTGCCGAAGGGTTGAAAGTTGGGCTATATTATTCTATTATCGACTGGCATCATAAAGATTATCCCAATGTTGGAAATCACCCACAAGCAGGAAATCTGGAATGGGATAAAAAAATATACAATTGGGATAACTACCTAAAATACATGTTTGGTCAAATTGAAGAATTAGT
>CAMDGL010000212.1 GCA_945897845.1 Chitinophaga pinensis
GCTGATACCGAAGTGATTGTTCCGGTTTCACTCAATGCGCTGGCAATTCTTGACACATCGTTCTCTCAATGTTATCTGAGCCAGGTAAATGCTTCTTTCCCAAGTTACCAGCTCGATGGAAAATTCAGCCAGCTTACCCAAAGGGTTTGGGTTGAACAACTCAAGCAAATTCAGTTGCTGTTGGGTAAAAATTTCTTTTATCAGCACGAAAAACCGCTGGTGAGGGCAACCCACGGACTGGTTTATTTCAGGGAACTGAGTGTTGACCAATTTCTGCAACAAGCCGACGAACTCGAAAAATCGATGGAAGGCGTTGGAATTTAAAGAATATTAAACCCAATGGAAAGTTGGATTCTTTTTGGAATAGTAAGCTTGCCGGTGATAGTGATATCCTGGCGAGCTTTATTCAATTTCAGAAGCCACGGCTTTTACCGGTTCTTCTGTTGGGAATCTATCATCTGGCTTTTTATTTCCAATTACCGCTTTTGGTTTGTTGATCCTTTCAGCATTAAACAGATATTTTCATGGATTTTTCTCTTTGTTTCAATTTATCTGGTTTTAGCGGGAATAATACTTCTGAAAACAAAAGGGAAACCGACAAAATCAAGGGATGAAAACGCACTTTATCAATTTGAAAAGACCACAGAATTGATCGATCAGGGAATATTTAAATACATAAGACATCCGCTCTATTCTTCATTAATTTTTCTGACCTGGGGAATATTTTTGAAAAACACTACCGGTTCATTGTTCCTGATAGCAACGCTTTCAACCGCATTTCTATTTCTTACCGCCCTGCTTGATGAGAAGGAATGTATCGGATTCTTCGGAGACAAGTATGTTGATTACATGAAACGAAGCAAAAGGATTATACCATTCATAGTGTAAAAAAAAGCCTGCCCAACACGGACAGGCTTTAAACTAACCAAACCATAAACCCCTAAAACCAAAATTTTAATTCCTGACAAATATCTGATAGCCCCATTTGTCAAGTTTCACAGAAGTTCCCTTTTCCAATGTTTTTGTTTCTCCTGAAAAATATTCCTTGTAATCGCCAGCCTTTGGCAACTGGAGAATTGCATCAACCGGCTGGGCTGATAAATTGAAGATGGCAAACACCTGGCTGTCGTCTTTATCGCGGGTAAACGCCAGTACTTTAGCAGGCAGTGTCGTTTCCACAATTGATAACGGACCGCCGGCTGCACCGTTCCACAAAGCAGGCTGATCTTTTTTCAATTGAATCAGTTTCTGATAAAATTGCTGCATTTCCAGATTGCTCCAGTCAACCGAATCTTTTTCAAAAAACAGCAACCGCTTGTTCAATCCGGCTTCCTGTCCGGTGTAAATCAAGGGGATTCCGGGAACTGTAAAAGTGAACACAGCCATTGCTTTAACTGATTCGCCCATTCGTTCGTATTCGGTTCCCTGCCAGCTATTTTCATCGTGATTGGTGATGAACTGCATCGGGAATGATCCGGCTGCATATTTGTCGCCGGATTCAGTAAAATAAGTTGCAATATCCTGAGCCGATTTTTTGCCCTGGGCAACTTCATTTATGATGTGATGCAATTTCCAGGCATAATTCGACTCGAAAGCTTTTTCCAGAAGGGCAGGATGATCTTCGTCTTCGGCCAGCATGTAAACCGGTTTAATTGAATCGAGTGAAGCGGTTGCTGCTTCCCAGAAATCCTGCGGAACTCCCCAGGCTACATCGCAGCGGAAACCGTCAATATCGGTTTCTTTTACCCAATAATCCATTGCGTCAATCATGGCCCGGCGCATTGGTTGCGAGTCAAAATTCAGGTCAGCAATATCCGACCAATCGGGATTTGGCGGAATAATTGCACCCGTCGAATCCTTTGTGTACCATTCCGGATGGTCGGTAATCCACTGATTGTCCCAGCCTGTATGGTTTGCGACCCAATCGATAATAACTTTGAATCCCAATTCATGCGCTTTATTAACCAGATTTTTAAAATCTTCCAGTGTTCCGAATTCAGGATTAATGCCTTTGTAATCTTTCACGGCATAATACGAACCCAGACTGCCTTTGCGGTTTTTCTCCGAAATCGGGCCAATTGGCATAATCCACAGGATTTCAACGCCCAACTCTTTCAGCCGTGGAAGATGGGTTTCGAAAGCCTTGAAAGTTCCTTCCGGAGTATATTGCCGGATATTGACTTCATACAAAACGGCGTCTTTACTCCATTCCGGATATTGGGCAACTTCCACGGTTTTTTTTGCGCCCGGCTGGCACGAATACATCGCCATTACAATCAATGGCAGGATAAATAATTTTGTTAACTTTCTCATTTTATGGTTTTAAATATTTTCGGAACTGTAACTTGATTTTCTAATGTAAAAACGGTCGCGATAAATCGCGCCTCTACGCTTCGATTAATCAACATTCTGAAAACTGTGACTGAAAACTGAACACTTTCCCCTATTTCAATTCAATAATCATTGCCGACATGGCAGGTACTTTCAGGTTTTTCAAATCGGTAACAGACGTTCCTGAAATCACTTCTTTTCCTGAAGTACAATTGACCATTATTTCGCTGAAACGATTGGTATCAATGGTTTTTTCCAGAGAATTTTTATTCATCACAACCATTACTTTTTGATTCTGATTGTAGCGGAAATAAACGTAAACGCCATCTTCAGGAGCAAAATGTTTTAGTTTGCCTGAATGAATGACTTCGCTGGTTTTCCGCCAGTTCAATATTTTGCTGAAGAAATCCTGCGCTTGTTTTTGCTTTTCTGAAAGTCCTGAACCAGTAAAAGCATTCACCTGATCGCCGCTCCATCCTCCGGGAAAATCAGAGCGGATAATTCCATGTTCCTCGGTTCCCGGATTCGACATCAGTATTTCCGTTCCGTAGAAAATTTGCGGAATGCCGCGGGTAGTTGCATAATAAGCGATTCCCATTTTCAGCAAATCGAAATTTTCGCCCAATTGGGTGTAAAACCGCGACATATCATGGTTGTCAGGAAAGATCACCAATTTTTCGGGATGTGCATATTGAAAATCGTTGGCGAGCGCTTCGTACAAAGTCACCAATCCCCCACCCCATGATTCTGGATTTTTAAGACTTTGAACAACCGCGTTATTCAGCGGAAAATCCATTAATCCGGGAAGATAGGAAACATAGCCATCCTGATTGATTTTACCTTTTTGCCAGTAAGAAACAATCGCCGGATTGGTAGTCCATTCCTCGCCAACAATGTAAAAATCGGGGTATTCGTCCACTATTCGTTTTGTCCAGTCAGCCATCGCAAATTTATCCGGATACGGATACGTGTCCATTCTAATTCCATCCAGTCCTAAATATTCTGTCCACCAAATACTGTTCTGAATGAGGTAGTTTGACACGAATGGGTTGCGCTGGTTCAGGTCAGGCATGGTCGGCACAAACCAACCGTCAGCCATCAACCGTTTATCGGCTTCCGAAGCGTAAGGATCCTGATTAACGGTGCGTCTGTGGCTGGTAATTTTGTATTCAGGATAATAATTCAGCCAATCTGCAGAAGGCATATCGTCCATCCACCAATGTTCGGAACCGATGTGGTTGAAAATCATGTCCATCATCAGTTTCATCCCTTTTTGATGAATTGTTTTTCCAAGTTCGCGGTATTCTTCGTTGGTTCCGTAACGGGCATCGACCTTGTAAAAATCGGTGGTCGAATAGCCGTGGTACGACACCTGTGTCATGTTGTTTTCGAGAACGGGGTTGAGCCAAACAGAGGTAAAACCAAGTTTCGACAGGTAATCGAGACTATTTTTTATTCCCTGAATGTCGCCACCGTGGCGGCCATTCATGTGCGTACGATTGGGTAATTCTTTCATTCCAGAAACCACGTCGTTGGCCGGATTTCCGTTTACGAAACGGTCTGGCGTAATCAGGTAAATTACATCCGTACCATCAAAACCTTTACGACTGGCCGAATTCGGTTCCCGGTTTTTCAGCTCAAAAGTATAACTGGCCACTTCCTTTTTGCTTTTCCTGAATTCTATCGGGAAAGTTCCCGCTTTGGCTTCCGGCGAAATGACTAAATCGACAAATACGTAGTTGCGATTTTCAAGGCGGCTAATTGTTTTGATTTTCACACCCGGATAATTCAGGGTGATTTCACTTAAGGCAATTCCTTCGCCATGAACCATCAGCTGAACTGTTGGATTTTTCATGCCAACCCACCAAAACATGGGCTCAACGCGGTCAACATTCAACGCAAAAGTGGTAATGCTGAAGGCGATACCGATAATGAACAGATATAGTTTTTTCATGTTGCAATTAGTTTTTAATTGTCAATTCTTTTTTTGCCAATAAATGATGCGATTGTCCCTGAACAACCAAATCGATATTTACCTTCGAATGATTGTAAACGCTGAATTGCTTTTTGTCCATTTTGAATTCCAGGTGCGCTTCGCGGAAATTCAGACGGAAAGAATAGGAATTCCAGCCTTCAGGAATAAACGGAGTAAAATTTAACTGACCGTTTCGCACGCGCATTCCGCCAAAACCCTGCACAAAAGCCATCCAGGTTCCGCCCATGCTGGTGATGTGCAAACCATCGCAGGTGTCGTTGTTGTAATCGTCCAAATCGAGACGGGCAGTACGCAAATACATTTCGTATGCTTTCTCCTGACGACCCAAACTGGCTGCCAGAATTGAATGGATACAGCTCGAAAGCGAGGATTCGTGTACGGTAAGCGGTTCGTAAAAGTCAAAATGCCGCTCAAGGCTTTCCTTGTCGAATTCATCTTCGAACCAGAATATACTTTGCAGTGTATCAGCCTGTTTAATGTATGGCGAACGCAAAATCCGGTCCCACGACCATTTCTGGTTGATTGGCCGGTCTTCCGGTTTTAACTGACTTACCGGAATAAGTTCCTTATCAAGAAATCCATCTTGCTGAAGGTAGATTTTCCGCTTAAAATCGTAAGGAAAATACATGTCCCTGATAATTTCCTTCCAACGCGATGTTTCTTTCAGCTCTTTCAATTTGAGCTTTTTTACCAAATCCTCGAATAAAAGCGGGTGCTCTTTCTTCAGATAATCAATGGCTTCGAGGGTATATTTTAAGGTCCAAACCGCCATGTAGCTGGTGTGGAAATTGTTGTTTACATTGTTTTCGTACTCGTTTGGTCCAGTGACACCCAGCATCACGAATTTCTTTTTCTCTTCTGACCAGTTGATGCGCTGGCTCCAGAATCGCGACAGAGCAAGCAACACTTCAAAACCATAAGGCGCAAGGTATTCCTGATCGCCGGTATAATTGATGTAATTGTAAATGGCATAAGCAATTGCTCCATTCCGGTGGATTTCTTCAAAAGTAATTTCCCACTCGTTGTGACATTCTTCACCGTTGATGGTCACCATCGGATAAAGTGCAGCGCCATCGGTAAAACCAAGTTTTTCAGCATTTTCGATGGCTTTTGGCAAATGTTTGTAGCGGTAAAGCAACAGGTTTTTTGATACCATTTGTGGTGAAGTGCCAAGTTCGAACGGCAAACAATAAGCTTCGGTATCCCAATAGGTTACACCGCCATATTTTTCGCCGGTAAATCCTTTTGGACCGATGTTCAGGCGTTCGTCGTCGCCCAGATAAGTTTGGTTAAGTTGAAATATATTGAACCGGATTCCTTGTTGGGCAGCCACATCGCCATCAATACAAATGTCGCTCGTTTCCCAACGTTTAGCCCAGGCTTTTTCCTGATCTGCAAAAAGTTTGTCGAAACCCTTTTCCGATGCACGTTTCAGCGCTTTTTCGGTGGCATTCTGAAGTTTGCTTTCGGGGTAGTAAAGCGTAGAAATGATGGCTGCATATTTTTCGATGCACAGCTCATCTCCATTTTTTACTTCAACTGCAAATTCAGAAGAAATGTATTTTTCTCTTTGGTCGGATGAAAGTTGAGGTTCAATTCGTGTTCCGTTCAGGCAAGCCCTGAAATTCATTCCGGTGCAAACCTGAAAAGCTGTTTTTTTTGTTTCCATGCAAACAAAGCCGACAGAACCATTTATTTGGGTGGCTTTTTCGATCCAGAAATTTTCGTCGTAATTCGAATCCTCGTTCACCACATTTCCGTCGATGTAGGGTGTCGCCGTAATTTTGCCTGAAAAATTCAAAGCTTTTACAGTGTATCGAATGGCGCCAATTTCCTGATCAGCAATGCTCAAAAATCGTTTGGCATTTACTTCCACCTGTTTTCCCGACGAAAGCTGAGCTACAAAACGGCGCGAAAGCAAACCCGATTTCATATCCAGATCGCGGTAAAACGAAAGGATTTCGGCTTTGGCCAAATCCAGCTCTTCACCATCTACCGAAACATTGATTCCGATCCAGTTGGTGGCATTCAGTATTTTGGCAAAATATTCCGGATAGCCGTTTTTCCACCAGCCAACGCGTGTTTTGTCGGGATAATACACACCGGCCACATAGCTGCCCTGAAGGCTGTCGCCGCTGTATTTTTCTTCGAAATTTGCCCGCTGACCGCTCCGTCCGTTGCCAATGCTCAGTAAACTTTCGGTAATCCGGTTTTCTTCCTGATGAAACCCCTCTTCAATGATCTTCCAATCATTGTGTATGATGTAGTTTTTCATACGTTTTATTTTTTGAAGCCCCCTCCAAACCTCCCCCCAGAGGGGAGGCTTAAAAAAAGCTTCGATTTGAATTGTTGGTTAAGAATCCTCATGTGCGTCAAAATTGAATTGTTTCCTTTTTCTCTAGTTCTGTTTTCAATCGACAACTCCATTCCGTCCGGAACAAGGGAAATACATTTTTCAACATTGCCCGCGGACTGTTTGGGTTTTCTTTCCTTTTCCCCGGGGCGTTTCCCCGGGCTATTGTT
>CAMDGL010000213.1 GCA_945897845.1 Chitinophaga pinensis
TTTTTGTTTTCTATTCTATCTTTTTTGGTACGGTCGATAAAATCCTGATTTTTATTTTCTCAGTTTTCTTTTCAAAACCTACTGAAATGGTATCGCCTTCAACAACTGAGGCTTTAATAATTACTTCAGCCATTTCATCTTCAAGATACTTTTGTATAGCTCGTTTGAGCGGTCGGGCGCCAAATTGCACATCATACCCCTTGTCTGCAATAAAATCTTTGGCCGCAGTTGATATTTTCAACTTGTAATTCAGTGCGTTAACTCTGTCATACAAACCTTTAAGCTCAATATCAATGATCTCGTGGATGTGCTCTTTGGTCAAAGGATTGAACATGATCACATCATCAATTCTGTTTAGGAATTCAGGCGCAAATGCTTTTTTCAGCGCCTTCTCAACAATGTATTTTGCATGGTCACCTTCTTCTCCTGCAGGTTTTTGCGTATTAAAACCAACTCCTCTGCCAAATTCGGTCAATTGACGCGAACCAATATTGGAGGTCATAATTATAATTGTATTCCTGAAATCAATGCTTCGACCTAAACTATCGGTCAAACGACCTTCGTCCAAAACCTGAAGCAAAAGGTGGAATACATCTGGATGGGCTTTTTCAATTTCGTCCAAAAGTACCACTGCATAAGGTTTGCGCCTAACTTTTTCAGTTAACTGACCACCTTCTTCATATCCAACATATCCGGGAGGAGCACCAACCAATCTGGAAACAGAAAATTTTTCCATATATTCGCTCATATCTATACGGATAAGCGAATCGTAACTGTCGAATAAATATTTAGCCAAAACCTTGGCAAGCTGGGTTTTTCCGACCCCGGTTGGTCCCAGAAAAACGAATGTGCCAATTGGTTTATTCGGATCTTTCAGGCCGGCACGGTTTCGCTGAATAGATTTTACAATTTTAGTAATGGCTTCATTCTGGCCAACAACGCTGCCAGTCAACTGTTTTGCCATATCCATCAGTCGTTTCCCTTCTGCCTGCGCAATTCGTTGAACAGGAACACCCGACATCATTGCAACTACTTCAGCAACTTTGTCTTCAGTTACAATTTCTCTATGAATAATCAGTTCCTTTTCCCATTCTTCCTTTTCCTGTTCGAGCAGTTGCAACAGATTTTTTTCCTTGTCACGGTGATTGGCGGCCAATTCAAAATTCTGACTCTTAACCGCCTTTATCTTTTCTTCGCGTGTTTTCTCAATTTTCTCTTCCAATTTCACAATACGGTCGGGAACATTGATATTCAGAAGGTGAACGCGAGATCCTGCCTCGTCCAGTGCATCAATAGCTTTGTCCGGCAAAAACCGATCGGTTATATATCTGGCCGTCAGCTTTACACAAGCATCAATGGCTTCAGGAGTATAAAATACATTGTGGTGATCCTCGTAACGCTGTTTGATATTATTAAGGATTTCAATCGTTTCGTCAACAGATGTTGGCTCAACCATAATTTTTTGAAACCGGCGTTCGAGCGCACCATCTTTTTCTATTTGCTGACGATATTCGTCAAGAGTAGTAGCGCCAATGCACTGAATTTCGCCACGCGCCAGAGCGGGCTTCAACATGTTTGCAGCATCAAGAGAACCCGTTGCACCGCCAGCTCCTACAATTGTATGTATTTCGTCGATAAAAAGAATTACGTTGCTAACTTTTGATAATTCGTTTAAAATAGCCTTCATGCGCTCTTCAAACTGACCCCGATATTTTGTCCCGGCAACAATAGACGCAATGTCCAGACTTACAACTCTTTTATCAAACAAAATCCTTGATACTTTTTTCTGAACAATCCGCAAAGCAAGTCCTTCAGCAATAGCTGATTTACCTACGCCAGGCTCTCCGATTAAAATCGGATTGTTTTTCTTTCTTCTTGATAAAATCTGGGCTAAACGTTCAATTTCTTTTTCTCGTCCGATAATCGGATCCAGATTATTTTCTTCGGCTGCTTTGGTGATATCAACACCAAAATTATCGAGAACCGGAGTATCTGATTTAGTGTTTGAAGGTTTTTTAGCTGCTGAAGATGGTGGACCACCCTGAGGTTTTTGGAAACTTTCGTCAGCATCATCGTCTTCGTCACCAAAATCTGATTTTGCTTCAGGTCGTCTGTAATCTTCCAATCTTGATTTCAGGATATAATAATTAATGTGGTAGTCTCCAAGAATATTACTTATTAAACTTTCTTTGTCTTTCAGTAATGCAAGCAGCAGATGGCCGGTACTTATTGTGGTACTGTTAAAAGCCCTGGCTTCCAGATAGACAAGTTTCAATGCTTTCTCCGCCGATTTCATTAACTGAACAGATGCCTGAGAATCAATATCTTTTCCTGTTCTGAGCTTTTCTTCAACTGATTGTTTTATTTCTGACAGATTGACACCCAAATTGGTGAGAATCTCGATTGCAACTCCCTCTCCATCTCTCAGTATTCCCAGAAAAATATGTTCTAATCCGATACTTTCATTGCCCAGTCGAATTGCTTCTTCGCGGCTGTATGAAAGAACATCTTTGATGCGTGGTGAAAATTGTGAATCCATATTTGTAATCACGTTATTAAGTTCTGCATTAAATAACAAAAAGTATTCCTAAAAGTTGGCATGCTATCGCCCGATAATAAAAATCCAGAATCAAAAATACACATTTATTGAACAGTTTTGTGTTTAATTTACTGATTTTACGAACATTGCATTGTTAAAATCTTATTCAATAAATGCCAATGAAAAGCAAGGAAATCGCTTGATACAAGAAGTATTTTTGTATTTTTGTCAGTCAATTTTTTAAAAAGAATATTTATTTAAAGGAGAAGTAAATGGCTGAAGGCGAAAAAATTATCAAGATTAATATTGAAGAGCAAATGAAGACTGCTTACATCGATTATTCGATGTCTGTAATTGTCGCAAGAGCACTTCCGGATGTAAGAGATGGTTTGAAGCCAGTACATCGTCGTGTGTTGTTTGGAATGAGCGAGTTGGGAAATTTTTCTAATAGGCCCTATAAAAAATCAGCTAGGATTGTTGGGGAGGTAATGGGTAAGTATCACCCGCATGGTGACTCGTCCATTTACGGAACATTGGTTCGTATGGCTCAGGATTGGTCGTTGCGTTATACGTTGGTTGACGGTCAGGGTAACTTTGGATCAGTTGATGGTGATAGTCCCGCCGCTATGCGTTATACTGAGGCCAGATTATCAAAAATAGCGGAAGAAACACTTGCCGATTTGGAGAAAAATACGGTGGACTTCCAGCCCAACTTTGATGAATCGTTGAAAGAACCAACAGTATTGCCAACCCGAATCCCACAATTGTTGGTTAACGGAGCATCAGGAATTGCTGTTGGTATGGCAACGAACATGCCTCCACATAATTTATCGGATATAATTGATGCGATTATAGCTTACATAGATAATCCGGAAATTGATATCCAGGATCTGATTTTAATTGTTAAAGCGCCTGATTTTCCAACCGGAGGAATCATTTACGGAGTACGCGGTGTTCAGGAAGCTTTTGAAACCGGACGAGGCCGAATTGTAATAAGAGGAAAAGCTCACATAGAAGTAACTCCCAACGGACGGGAAAAGATTGTTGTTACTGAAATCCCTTACATGGTCAATAAAGCAGAATTAATTATTAAAACTGCAGAATTAATCAATGAAAAGAAAATTGAAGGAATTTCGAATGTCAACGACGAATCTGACCGTGATGGGATGCGTATTGTTTTTGATATCAAGAGAGATGAAATTTCGAATGTCGTTTTAAATAAATTGTATAAATATACTCAACTGCAGAACAGTTTCAGCGTAAATAATATTGCACTGGTCAATGGCCGACCTAAAATGCTAAACCTGAAAGACTTAATTCATTATTTCGTTGAGCACCGGCACGATGTTGTTATTCGTCGTACTCAATTTGAATTGGATCAGGCAGAGAAACGTGCGCATATCCTTGAAGGTTTGATCATTGCGAGCGATAACATTGAAGAAGTAATCGCCATTATCCGTGCGGCCAAGAACCCGGATGAAGCCAGATTAAAACTGATTGAAAGATTTAGTTTATCCGATATTCAGTCACGCGCCATCGTTGAAATGCGTTTACGTCAGCTGACAGGCCTTGAGCAGGATAAATTACATCAGGAATATGAAGATATTATAAAGTTGATCGAACACCTGAAAAATATTCTTGCCGATATCAACTTACGGATGGAAATTATTAAAAATGAGCTAATTGAGATCAAGGCAAAATACGGAGATGTTCGCAAAACTGAGATCGTTCCGAACGCCGAAGAGTTTAATCCTGAAGATTTTTATGCGGATGATGAAATGGTAATTACTATTTCGCATTTGGGTTATATGAAAAGGACTCCACTATCCGATTTTAGAACTCAGGGAAGGGGAGGAGTTGGTTCAAAAGGAAGCAATACAAGGGATTCAGATTTCCTTGAACACATGTTTAATGCCTCCATGCACAATACACTTTTACTATTTTCAGAAAAAGGAAAATGTTTCTGGCTAAAAGTTTATGAAATCCCTGAAGGTACAAAAACCTCTAAAGGGCGTGCTATACAGAATGTTATAAATATTGAACAGGATGATAAAATTCTGGCATTCATTAATGTGAAAACCCTCACTGATCCTGATTATATAAATAGCAATTTTATTATTTTGTGTACCAAGAATG
Organism: Chitinophaga pinensis; assembly: GCA_945897845.1. Lineage (GTDB taxonomy): Bacteria > Bacteroidota > Bacteroidia > Bacteroidales > Prolixibacteraceae > Aquipluma. Next base: position 4,676 of record CAMDGL010000213.1, read on the forward strand.
GAACCATCAAGAAAACTTCGCTTGAGGCATATTCACGTCCGCGACAAAATGGTGTGAACGCTATTACAATCAGGGAAGACGATAAATTATTAGAAGCCAGAATGACCAATGGAAATCATCATATTATGATGGCGGTTCGTTCGGGAAAAGCAGTACGTTTTGTAGATCAAGACGTCAGACCAATTGGAAGAACAGCATCCGGCGTGCGCGGAATCAGATTGGGGCACGATCAGGATGAAGTGGTTGGCATGGTTTGTGTTGAACATGAAAACGAAGACATTCTGGTTGTATCTGAAAATGGCTATGGAAAAAGGTCGAAAATTGAAGACTACAGGTTGACGAACCGTGGAGGAAAAGGTGTTAAAACAATTAATATTACTGAAAAAACCGGACCACTTATTTCAATTAAAAGCGTTGATGAAAGTAACGATTTAATGATAATTACACAATCAGGACTCACTATCAGAATGTCTGTTTCCAATATGCGAATAATTGGCCGTGCAGCTCAAGGTGTAAGGCTTATCAATTTGAAGGAAGGAGATAAAATTGCATCAGTTGCAATTGTACCAGCTTCCGAAGAACCTGATGAGTTATCTGAATTGCCAGAGGTAAATATTGATGACCAACCCAATAGTCCAGAATCAATTGAATAAACAAGTATAAATTAATTATGTATCAAAATCACAAATCACTTTTTACAATGAAAAGAACGACAATTTTATTTGTTTTACTTTTTGCCGTAACATGCGTATTCGCTCAAAAAGGCAAAGTAACCAGTGCTTCTAGTTTTAAAGAAACCGGTAAGCTCGACAAAGCGGTTTCAACAATAGAAGAAGCCATTGACTCAAGTAATCCTAAAACAGAAAGTTCTGTTACATGGCCAAGAACCTGGGAAGTCCGGGGTGAAATTTATCAGGCTGTATTTCAGTCGAAAGATGAAAATTACAAAAAGCTTAGTAACGATCCACTGACGCTTGCCTACGATTCGTATTTAAAAGCTCTTGCGCTTGATGACAAAGACAAATTTTCAAAAAGTGTTAAGATTAAACTTACGCTATTGATAGGAGATCTTACAAATCAAGCCGTTGCAGCTTTTAACGAAGAAAATTACGAAAAAGCGCTACAATCATTTGAGCAGATTATGGGAATTGAACAAACTCCTGTTTTTAAAGCCGACGATCCGACTTCTATTGACACGGTTATTATCTTCAATGCCGGACTTGCAGCTTACAATGCACAGAAATACGACAAAGCTATTCAATATTACAGAGAGGCTGCAAAATACAAATACAGCGGTGCACGTACTTATCAGCTGATTTCAACAAGCTACATGCAAAAAAAGGATACTGTTGGAGCACTGGAAGTATTGAAAGAAGGTTTGAAAGAATACCCAGGCAACGGAACTATTCTTGTTGAAGTAATCAACATTTACCTGAATTCAAACAGAGTAGATGATGCTTTAAGATATCTGGATATTGCAATTGAACAGGATCCAAAGAATGCATCTTACTTTTTTGCAAGAGGAACATTATACGATAAACTTCAGAAACCAGAGGAAGCCACTGCAAGCTACCAGAAAGCAATTGAATACAAAGAGGATTATTTTGATGCCTATTATAACCTTGGAGCAGTTTATTACAATAAGGGTGTAAAACAAATTGATGTTGCAAATGCAGTTCCAAGTAATCAGCCTGAAAAATATGAAGAAGAAAAAGAGAAAGCTGATATTGAGTTTAAAAAAGCAATTCCATATATGGAAAAGGCACATGAAATTAATCCAACAGATAAATTTACAATGGAGTCATTGAAAACATTATACTACCGTTTGAAAATGCTGGACAAACATGCCGAGATTGTAGAGAAAATGAAAAACCTTCAATAAACACAGAATTGAAAGGAGGAGCTTTGCTCCTCCTTTTTTACCATACAAAAATAACATAATATTAATTCTAAGACAAAGACACTTAGATTTATATTTATGTAATAACATAACTAATTCGAAATGCAGCGCTTTATTTTAATCGAATCGATAGTTGCCAGCAAATATGCGATTCTTATAAATGACGTTTTATAGGAAACTCTTACAATCGAAAATTAGTCAACCTTTAAATCCTGAATCAAAATTTTCTCCTTGATCTGTTTTAGGTGCCATTTATA
>CAMDGL010000214.1 GCA_945897845.1 Chitinophaga pinensis
AAAGAAGAAAAAATCATCAATTTCAGGTATTATCATACCATTAAGGAAGTAAAAAACGGCGAAGGCCCGCATCCGATAAAAACAGACAAAGGCTGGTTGCATCTGGCCCACGGTGTGCGTGGTTGTGCTGCCGGTTTACGATACGTGATTTATTTGTACATGACCGATTTGCAGGATCCGTCGAAACTGATTGCAGAACCGGCAGGTCATTTGATGGGACCGGTTGGTGAAGAACGAATTGGCGATGTGTCGAATGTACTTTTCACCAACGGCTGGATTGCCGATGAAAACGGGAAAGTATTTATTTACTACGCTTCGTCGGATACCCGGATGCATGTGGCCACTTCAACCATCGATAAACTGGTCGATTATTGCCTGAATTCTCCGGCTGATGGTTACCGTTCTGCGGCTTCAGTAGAAACTTTGAAAAAACAGATTGCGAAAAATTTAGATATCCTGGGGAAAAAATAGTTTCAAGCAAACTAACTTTCCCAAAGTTTTTTAAATAGTATAAAACTTTGGGAAAGTTTACAAATAACTATAACTTTTCCAGAGTTTTATAAATAGTATAAAACTCTGGAAAAGTTAAAATAAACTAACTAAAAAAAACACACATAAAATGCTAACAACCATCGATTTTGCCATTATCGGAGTTTACCTTAGTCTGTTAATATTTATCGGCTTCTACCTAAAACGCCAGGCATCGAAAAATCTTGAATCCTATTTGCTTGGCGGGAAAACCATTCCGTGGTACATGCTTGGGTTATCAAATGCTTCCGGCATGTTCGATATTTCGGGAACAGTCTGGCTGGTAGCGATAACCGTAATTTATGGCCTGAAAAGTATTTATATTCCATGGCTCTGGCCGGTTTTCAACCAGATTTTCCTGATGGTTTATCTCTCGGCATGGCTGCGCCGATCAGGCGTAACAACGGGCGCCGAATGGATAGGTTTCCGCTTCGGGAAAGACAAAGGAGCGGTAACTTCGCACTGGATCATTGTTATTTTTGCCATTCTGGTCTGCCTGAGTATGCTGGCTTACGGCTTTATCGGCATGGGTAAATTTATTGAGATATTCCTTCCGCTTAAATCCATTTTCCCATCGCTGAGTTTCATTCCAAACATTTATGTACCTCATGTCTGGGGAATCACATTTACGCTTTTTGCTGTTTTTTATGCACTGATGGGCGGAATGATGAGCATAGTTTGGGCAGATGTGGCGCAATATGTAATCATGACTTTGGCAGCCATTGCAATCGCCATTATCGCGATGTTGCATTTGGACATACTGGAATTCTCAAAGTTAGTGCCCGAAGGCTGGTTTTCGCCCGCATTTGGGACTCATCTCAACATGAACTGGACCGGAAAATTTTCAGAATTCAATACAAAAATTCAGGGAGATGGTTACGAGCTGTTCACACTTTTCTTTGGTGTAGTGTTGATGAAAGGAATATTGAGCAGTATTGCCGGTCCTGCTCCGACTTACGATATGCAGAAAATTCTTTCCACCAAATCGCCGCGCGAAGCTTCCCTGATGAGCGGATTTGTTTCGGTTGTTTTAATGCCCGTCCGTTATTTGATGATTGCAGGTATAGCAGTCATCGGACTATTACTTTTTGATCAGATCAAAGATCAGATAACCATCAACGGAGCGGTCGATTTTGAACTTGTTTTGCCGGCGGTTATTGCACATCCCTGGATTCCTGCGGGATTGGTCGGATTGATCCTTGCCGGTCTGCTGGCTGCTTTCATGTCAACCTTTGCAGGAACGCTGAACGCGGCTCAGGCCTATATTGTAAACGACATTTATATCAAATACATTAAACCTGAAGCTACTGCCAAACAATCGAACAATGCGAACATCATCGTTGGTTTGGTGGTGGTGATTATCAGCGTAGGTTTTGGCGTACTTGCCGAAAACGTAAACAGCATCCTTCAATGGGTAACGGGAGCATTGTATGGTAGTTATATAGCTGCCAATATCCTGAAATGGCATTGGTGGCGGTTCAACAGCAAAGGGTTTGCATGGGGAATGACGGGCGGCCTGATTCCGGCACTGATTTTACCTTACGTTCCGGTGATCAATACCGTTTTACCAATCTACTATTTTCCAATTATCCTTATGTTCTCCGTAATCGGGTGTATTTGGGGAACTTATACAGCTCCGGCAAGCGATACGGAAGTGCTGAAGATATTCTATGCAAAAACACGTCCATGGGGATTTTGGAAACCGATTCACGAAATGGTGGCAGCCGAAAATCCTGATTTCAGGAAGAACAATGCTTTTGGTCGCGATATGGTGAATGTTTTTACAGGCATCGTTTGGCAAACAGCCTTGGTGGCAGCGCCTATCTACCTGGTGGTAAAACAATTCAATTCATTCGCCATCGCTCTGATGATCGTCGGTGTCGGATCGGTAATACTAAAAAAGAACTGGTACGATAAACTTGAAGATTAATTTTTTTTCGATCAACTTTTCCAAAGTTCTAAACTTTGGAAAAGTTAGAACAATAACAAATCAAGACAATGAATTCCAATCTATTAGAACTAAAACAACAACTCAGAAAAGAGTTGACTGACAATATTCTGCCATTTTGGTCAGAAAAAATAACCGACAATGGAAACGGAGGTTTTTACGGTCAAATAAAAGGTGATGGCCAGCTTGTTCCTGAAGCTGATAAAGGTGGAATCCTGAATGCACGTATTCTGTGGTCGTTTTCATCAGCTTATCTTCAGGAGAAAAACCCGCTTTACCTTGAAATGGCCAACCGGGCAAAAGATTTTATACTGAAGCATTTTTTCGATCCTGAATTTGGCGGAACATATTGGACAATTTCGTTTGACGGAAAACCTGTTGATACCAAAAAGCAAATTTATTCTCAGGCCTTTTTTATTTATGCTTTCACCGAGCATTACCGGGCTTCAGGAGATGAATCGAGTTTAAGGACTGCCGTTGGATTATTCAGGCTAATAGAAAACCATAGTTTTGACTGTGAGATGAATGGTTATTTTGAAGCTTACAGCCGCGATTGGAAATTACTGGAAGACCTGCGTTTAAGCGAAAAAGACGAGAATGAGAAAAAAACCATGAATACGCACCTTCATATTCTGGAAGCCTATACCAATTTGTACCGGGTCTGGAAAGATGCAACGCTTGGCCAGCAATTGGGAAACCTGATCCTTATTTTTACCGAAAAGATCGTCAATCAAAAGACTTTCCATCTGGACTTGTTCTTCGACGAAAACTGGAATACAAAATCAACCATCGTTTCCTATGGTCACGACATTGAAGCCTCGTGGCTGATTGATGAAGCTGCAAGGGTTTTGGGTGATCAGGAATTGCTTGCCGATGTGCAGAAAGCTTGTATCAAAATAGCGGAAGCCGCCTGCGAAGGATTGCAGCCCGACGGAAGCCTTGTTTATGAATTGGATAGAGGTCATTTGGATACTGACCGGCATTGGTGGGTTAATGCTGAAGGCGTGGTTGGTTTTCTGAATGCTTTCGAATTGACCGGCAATCAGGAATGGTTGGAGAAATCGCTCAACTGCTGGAAATACATTCAGGAAAACCTGATCGACACAGAAAACGGTGAGTGGTTTTGGAGTATTTCAGAAGATGGAACCATTAATCGCGATGGAGACAAAGCCGGCTTCTGGAAATGCCCATACCACAACAGCAGAATGTGTTTGGAAATAATGATGAGAAACTAAAAAGGTTTCAAGTTCCAGGTTTCAGGTTCCAAGTTGCGATCAAACTTGGAACTTGGAATTTGGAACTTGAAACTCTTACAATACCAATTCGTCGCTGATTTCCTGCATCGCCACCAGCGACAGTTCTGCAAAATCCTGAATCGGAATACCAATCAGCTCACATTCCATAATTGTTTCGCGGTTGACAGAGGCTGCAAAAGCTTTTTCCTTCATCCGTTTGGTGATCGACTTGGTTTTTACCGAAGCCAGTTTTTTATCGGGATAAACCAACGCAGTGGCCATTATCAATCCGGTTATGGTCTCACCGGCTGCCAGAGCATGTTGAAAAACGGTGGTTCGTTCTTTTCCTGAAGCCACTTCGTTGTGCATCACAATGGCATCAATAGCTTCTGCAGAAAGCATACCTTCGAGTATTCCTGCTGCATACGGACCATGCTGCATCGGATCGCCACTTGTAATCTCCACATCAATATCGTGCAATAAGCCGGCCATTGCCCATTCTTCCTGATTCTTGTCAAGTTTTAGTGCAATTGCCCGCAAAACAGCCTCGCTGGCAAGGCAATGTTTAATCATATTTGCATTCTGAATGTGCTGATTTAAAAATTCGATGGCATTTTCGCGTGAAATCATGGCAGTAGTTCTATTTTTGTTGCTGCAAATTAGCAAAAAACAAATCAAAAACGATGGCTTTCGAAATTGAACGTAAATTTCTGGTTGATACCAATAAATGGACTCCAACCGATGCAGGGGCCAAGCTCATTCAGGCTTATTTAGGCCTCGATCCGTTGCCTGTAGTGCGTGTCAGGATAAAAGGAGAAAAGGCATTTTTAACTATTAAAGGTCCTTCAAGAACCATTTCGCGGCCTGAATTTGAATATGAAATTCCTGTTGAAGATGCTTATGAATTGTTGAAACTGGCCATTTCGGAACCTGTTGAAAAAACCAGGCATAAAATTCAGCACGAAGGTTTTCTTTGGGAAGTTGATGTTTTTTCAGGAAAAAACAAAGGATTGGTGATGGCTGAAATTGAACTCAAATCTGATAATCAGCAATTCTCGCGGCCTGACTGGATTTTACAGGAAGTTTCGGGCGATGGCAGGTTTTACAATTCGTACCTTTCCGAACATCCGTTTCAGGAATGGAACGATGGCATGGCCTGATTTTTGAAAGGCCGGACACAACATGATTTAAGAAATATCGTTTACCGATAAGCCAATAAACCGATTATCTATGCAGTTAAAAAATCTTATTACAGGATTATTCATCCTGATTAGCCTTTCCACTTTTGCCGGAACCAATTTTTCCCTACAAAAAAAAGAAAAAACCGATCTGTCGATTGACTCAGTTCAGTTGGGAATCGATTACCTGAAAAAGTACATTCAGCCCTCAGGGATGTGGTTCTCTGAAGATCCTGAAATTATGCGCCTGGTAAAAGGACTGGTTCAATTTGCCGAAAACGAACGCATCGACAGCATTTTGGTCAGGCTTGAACGTTTTCAGAATCAAAAAGACAACAGATATATTAACCGTTTGCCCAAATATGTAGGCGATTCGCTGCAAGTGCCCGGTTACCTGCCGTTTATGGATGTACTTGAAAAGATGAAACAACTCGACCGCGAAATCTGGAACGGAGTGGATATGAAGACCATTCCTTTACCTGTAAATCTAACCGCAAACGCACAAAAAGGCGAGGCAATTGCATCCGGTGACGAGAAAGCTATTCTGGAACTTACCGGAATAGTTTTGCCCGATAGTTTAATGAATGTGCATGCAATCCCCGATTCGATCATCCACACGGCAAACGATTTCAACCGGATAAGAAACCGCGACCAGTTGCGAAGTCGCTTACTGGAAGAGGCAAGGGTGAATTACAACAATAGAATACAGAAAGCCAATCTTGACTCAGCAATTATTGCATACAGAAAATTTGCAGTTCGTGTATTTTCAGACTCGCTGCAAAGCAATCTTCGCGATTCTCTTCAGTTGAAAAACCAGCAAGTTCTGGCCAATTACAACGATTCAATCGTCAGGTCGGTAAACGATTCAATCAACCGGTTTGTGCACACTTTGCAGCAATACGCGCACAACGATTCGGTCAGTATCTGGATACAAAGCTTATCGGGAAAACCGGCGCAAGTCTGGCTTCAAAACAACAAGCGATCTGCCAATCGGCTTTATATTAAAAATCAGCAAAACGATTCTCTCGCTATAAGGCTGATGAACCTTGACAAACATTCACTTGGGATTGCCATTGACGATGATGTAACATTCACCCGCATCGGTCAAAAGCAACACCGCGATTTTGTGTTCGAAAAATTTACACCCGAGCAGAAGTTGACCAAAATCAATAAAAGATACCAGATTCTGACTCCCTGGGATATGGGAGGTCATGGCACCTTCGGGTTCACGCAAACCTATCTGAACAACTGGAAAGCCGGTGGAAAAAGTTCCTTTTCTTTCCTGAGTGTACTGAAGGGATATGCCAACTATTCAAACCCAAAACTGAAATGGGAAAATACCGCAGAATTGCGCAACGGCTGGATAAGACAAGGAGGAGACGTTGACCAGACTCAGAAAAACGACGACAAGCTGGAGTTGATTTCAAGGCTTGGCGTCAGCGCATTTAAGAAATGGTATTACAGCAGTGAAATTGACTTTATCACTCAGTTCTTTAAAGGCTACAACTATCCGAACAAAACAACGCCTATTTCGAGTTATTTGTCTCCTGCTAAAACCTTGTTCAAGTTAGGTCTCGACTATAAACCGAACAAGAATTTCTCTTTGTTTCTTTCACCGCTCACAGCAAAATATGTTTTTGTACGTGACACTGCCCTTATCGACCAGACCAAATATGGTGTTCCGGAGGACAAGCAAAGCTATTGGGAACCTGGATTTAACGCCGATCTCCGATACAAACTGGATATCACTCCACGCATCAGTTATGAAACCAAGTACAAAATGTTCTTCAATTATCAGCAACCATTTAAAAAGGTGGACATTAACTGGGAAAATACCGTTGTTGCCCAACTCACCGACCGGATTAACATGACATTTATGCTTTATATGCTTTATGACGACAACGTAACTTTCAATACAGGAAAAATTGACTCCGATGG
>CAMDGL010000215.1 GCA_945897845.1 Chitinophaga pinensis
GCACTTTTCCCAAACCTGATTCCGGCTTTCGATTTAAAATGAATGTACGAGGCCATCAGCATATTCCGGAAATGGCTGTAGTTGATTGCACTGAGGTTGATCGGAAAATTGGTTTTTCGAGGTTTGTCAATTTCAATCCGGAAAGCAAACTGCCCGTCTTTTTCGTACTGCGAACTAACTTGATTTTCAGTAATGATGAAATCGAGGTTTGCTTTGTGTTTGGGCATTCCCCAGATCCCTTTTCCGCCTTTCACCGAAACTTCGGAGCTGACCGGAAGATCAAGTATGAACTGTCCGGTTTTGTAGGTTTTCATCATCATGGCCGGAAGCAATGGTGGTGCTGGCTTGCGGCCTCTCGTCACAGCCAGTGCGATGCTGTATTCGATGTATTTGCCAATGGTTGTGACCCTGTAGTCAATCACTGTGACCATAAAAACAGCTTTGCCAAAAGCTTTTACCGGATGCAATTCGTTTCCGGGCAATATGGCTTTGGCTTTCTCGTAATCACATAAAAATCCAGCCATTATCGCAGGCGATTTGGTTGCACCCACCGGCAACTTAAAGGTGATTCCATCAACCATGGAATACCGGCCTTCATACTCTTTTATTCGTTTTGATACTGACATAGTTTTGCGGTTTTAGGCATTTAATTCATCAATCATCACCGGAAAAATATCTTTGTGCGCATTCTTTCCCAGAAAGATATCTAAGTGACTATAAGTGTCATACACATGTATTTTGTGAAATCCCGGTTTCAGTGCATTGAAATATTCAAACGAATTTACCTGACTTTCACTCCTGAAACATTTGTTGAGTTTTCCGGCAAAAAAGACAAAACGCGCATCGGTTGCCGGAATTCTATCGGCATAGTGTTTTACACCATCAACCGAAACTAATGAGCCGTTGTGCACCCCTTTCCGGATGTGTCGAAAAAAATGTACCGGCACCGGACCAAATTCATTCCGAATCCAGTCTTTCGTTTCTTCGCTGAGGTTTTCCAGCTCCCACAATGCCGGAAAGCCGGCGCCATAAGTAAAACTTACAAATTTTCCAACGTTGGTATCATCTTCGAAATGGGTAGCAAGAACCAAAGCCCTGAAAAACTTTGCACGAAAATCAGGAGCCTCGTCGCCCCAGCGCGGATTGAGATAATCGGTCATCAATCCTGCAATTTCGAGAACCACATCTAACTTAACACGCGACCATGAAGGCACGACAGGATGGAGTGAAACTGCATTGGTTATGATTGTTTTAACTTGGGGAACCAACCCTTCGACAGCCGAAATCATAAAACTGGTAGAACCCTGACAATGAATGATTGCTTTGCAAGTTGCTGAGCCACTTACTTCGCAAACCTTTTGAACCGCCGCCGGATGGTCGTTTTTAGCAACTACATCTAAATCCCATTCATTGGGTTGAAATTCGGTACTGGCGCGCCAGTTTTCAAGAAAAACATCGTAACCTGCATCGGCAAGCATATCCAGCAAATTAACTTCGTTGGGCGGATTGAAAATATTGGCCCGAACACCGGCACCATGTACCAGCATAACCGGTCCGCGATGTTTTGATTGGCTGTGTTTTAACCGCCACAGATTACACTCAAAACCGTCGAATGATCTAAAAGGAACAATATCAAATGTATGGTTTTGCATATTCTATTGGCAGTTTATTGTTTATACACACTGAACTGCCTAAAAATACTTTGGCGGTTGACATTTGTCAATAGCACGAACGTGTCATTTTGTAAGTAAAAGCCCAATAAGGTTTTTAAATTTTATTGGGCTTGTTTTGATTTGTCAATTGTAATAGCAACTTACTTAATTTTTACAGAACGACAATTAATCATTAATGTTAGAATGCTGATCTTTAATGCTTGTAAGTTTTTTTTAAGATATTGTTTTCATACTTTATTTTATACCCAAAAAGTATATTGAATTCAGTTGCATTACAAGACTTAGAAAACTACTTCTTATATGATTTTATTTTTTCCGGCAAACGACTTGGAAAAACTTCATGGGTTCTTCGTTTTCCATGTGCTTTACAGGTTCGTCGATTTCACGGGATTCAACCAATCCGAAAGGCGAAAACTCTTTTTCAATGGCTGCCGAATCGTAAAAGAAAACGGTCAAGCCTTTCTCAATCATGTACCGGTTATTGCTTACAAACTTTCCTTTGCCAAATAGCTTATTCTTATCCGAGACAACAATAAAAACCATCCATCCACCATCATGTAGCTGTTCAAGGCATTTTTGGAGGATTTTCCTACGATCGGTCTGGTTGAATAAATGTAACAGCGCAAAGCAAAAAATACCGTCGTATTTTTCTTTGTCGAGCGGCATTTTAAGCACCGAACCATGATGAATCGTGAAATCCAGCCCATTCTCACGAGCCAGATCAATGGCTGTTTTCGAAATTTCAATTCCGGTTACCTCAAGTCCTGTTTCAAGAAAAGGCTTCGCATTGCGGCCAAAACCAGCTCCCGGAATCAGTACCGTTTTTAAATTGTTTTCGGCGAAAAGCTTACTTGTTCGGATGGCTGAATCTGCGGGTTCGAGCGACCAGCTTGTCCCAATTTTTTGGAATTTATTGTCCCAGAATTTGCTCATGTGTTTATGCTTTAATTCCTATAAGAATTATATCTGTAGTTATTCGCCCATCGGTTTCGAGGTAATCCTGAAGTTTAAGATGGCGGATCTCAAACCCGCATTCAGCAAACGAATTCTCAAGATTGGGCCTGCTGTGATAATTGAAATAGATCTCCGAATTTCCCGAAAAACTGGTGGCCTCAAATCCTGCTTTGGTTTCGTTGCCTTCCATCGTACTGATATATAATACTCCTACTGAACTGAGTTTTTCAGCACAATCGGCAATCAGTTTATCGGCATCCTCTTTCGATAAAAATGGCAGACAAAAAGAACACATTACCGCGTCAAATTTATCAGGAATTGAGGAAATGTCACGAACATCCATCACCCTAAAATCAATGCCGGGCAATTGTTTCCGGGCAATTTCAATCATTTTCGGAGCCAGATCAATGGCAGTAATCCGAGCTTCAGGCAAACGAACCTGAAGCAATCGGGTTATATTTCCCGGACCGCAACCCAACTCAAGAATCTTCGGTTGTTTGATGTTAATTTGAGTGCAAAATTTTTCGATCGAATCTGAATACGAATCAACATCCATAAACCTTTCGGCATATTCTGCTGCAAATTCATCAAAACGTTTTACCGAAATCTCAAAGTTCTTCATCATCTTTTATTCCTTCGGCTTTTTCGTACTGATCAATCACTTCTTTTGCCTTTTCGTAATCGACACTGGAAACGAAAATTTTTACAGGTCCGGCGCCTCCCCCAACCACATTCCAGGGAGCAAGAACGCCCATTCTTTCGTCTTTGGTAAACGATTCGATTTCGGCATTATCCAATAAACTTTTCAACAACGAGGCTTCCCAGTCGTTTCCATCAAAAACTTCAACAGGATAAATTTCAGTTTCCATATTTTTAGATTTTTAGTTGGAATTTATAAATTAATGTGAGCTGATTTTCAGTCCGATAATTGAAATAATCAATGTGGTAATAAAAAGCATCCGCCAGAAATCTGCCGGTTCTTTAAAGAATGCGATGCCCATAATCACGGTTCCAACCGCCCCGATACCTGTCCAAACGGCATACGCAGTTCCGATCGGAATAGTTAACGATGCTTTGTAAAGTAAAATCATACTCATTGTCAGGCTCAACAAAAAACCAGCCAGCCACCAGGCCGATTCTGCTCCTGAAGTTTCTTTTGCTTTTCCGAGGCAACTTGCAAAACCAACCTCGAACAATCCTGCGATGATTAATAGTATCCAATTCATTGCTTTATGTATTTATTGTGAAGCCGTTTAAGTTTTTTAAATATTCAGGATCGAGACTGGCTCCTAATCCGGGCATTTCAGGCATCGTAATTATTCCATTTTTACCATACTGAATGCCTCCCAAAACCGGATCGTCACAAAACATCATTGGCGAATCGAAATCGCAAAACGTAATTTTGTCGCTGGTCAATGCAAGATGCGCCGATGCAGTGAATCCAATCCTCGATTCGAGAAAACCACCAATTTGTAGTTGAATATTGGACTTTTCGGCAAGACGAATAATTTTCAATGCTTTAAAAATTCCTGAAGATTTCCCGACTTTGATATTGAATGATTTCACTGCATCCAAATCAATCAGCCGCCGGGCATCGTGATGATCGCAACACGATTCGTCGGCCATGATCATGATCGGACTTTTCTTCCTTATCCGGGGCAATTCCATATAATTCCAGCGGGCAATTGGCTCTTCGCATAACTGAATATTGTATGGAGCCAGTTCGTTTAAAACCCGAATTGCAGAATCAACGCTCCAGCCCTGATTGGCATCAAGTCGCAAAGGAATTTCATCACCTATTTGCGCACGAATTGCTTTAATCCTGAAAATGTCTTTCTCAGGTTCATCGCCCAGTTTTACTTTGATCACCTGAAATCCGCAGTCTTTAATTTCCTGTGCATCAGCCGACATTTGTTCGGGATCGCCCAGACTTACCGTGTAATCGGTCACCAGTGTTTTGTTATTTTTCCCGCCCAAAAAAGCGTAGATAGGTAATCCTGCTGATTGTGCGGCAACATCGTGCAATGCAATATCAAAAGCGCTTTTAATGCTCGAATTGCCATAAATCACCCGGTCCATTTCTACGGAACATGCTTCAATATCAAGCGGATTCTTCCCGATCAATGCTTTCCCCAGGTAACCGGCAACCAAATAAGCAGTTTCCATGCTTTCGCCATTGATGGGCATAAACGGGCTGCATTCGCCAAAGCCTGTTAGTCCATCGTTGGTTCTGATAACAACAATCACATTTTCAGCATATTCAAAAGCTCCCAATGAAATTACAAAAGGCTTTTTCAGCTTGACGGGAAATTTATAAACTTCAATCCGGGTGATCTGCATTAGAATGTTTTAAATTGGTAATACAAGTGACCGGCAAATTTAGGTTTAAATCATCACATCGGAATAAACAATTTTATCTAATTTCAGGAATTTTGTTAATCAAAACCAAGAAGTCGGTTTTGATTAACAAAATTTGGAAAATGTTTTTTTAAGTTTCAGAATACCATTTTATTTGCTGCGATGCGCGCATGATGATGGTCAGGATAACAAACAGTCCGATACTTCCAACAAGCAATGCAAAATCCTGCAACTGCAAAATAACAAACAGAAAGACATATAATCCAGCCTGCAATAAAGTAACCCAAACAGTTGAACGCACATTTCGGAGAATGGAATGGGCATACCATGAAATAAGCGAAGTAACCGCAATTGCCGAAATTAAAAAAGCAAAGTTAAATCCGACCTGTTCGCTGATTGAAGTTAATAACACATAAAAAATCAACAAAGCAAAAGCAACGAGCGAATATTGAAACGGATGAATGCGGGTTTTATTCCGTATTTCAATAAAAAGGAACACAATGAAATTGAGCGCAATAAACAGGATGGCATATTTCACCGAGCGCATGGCTTTTTGGTAATTGTCAACCGGAATGAGCAGTTCGACACCCAAAGTGGCATCGTGAGTAGTGTATTTTCGGTCAACCCATTGCTGCGGAAAATTGCGGTTCAGGTGAGTTACTTGCCAGCTGGCAGTAAAGCCTTTGGCTGTAACATTTCGATCTGCCGGAAGAAATATACCGGTAAAACTTGGCTGTGCCCAACTTGATTTCATGGTAACTTCTGAATTTTTACCCAGAGCTTCTACTGATAAGTCTTCGGAGCCGTTTAAAACCAGCTCCATTTCGAAATTCAGCGGCTGTTTCAAATCAATGGAATTGGCCTTCACCGTTATTCCCGACTGGAATAAATCGGTATCCGCCACACCCGGATCAACCTTACATTTCTGACCGTTGACAATCAATTCAGGTAAATTTTTGATCCCTCGCATGTCTGAGATCCCCAGGGTAAAATAGGCTGCATCCCAATTGTATTCGGCGTCCGGAATATCCAGCTGTGATACGTCAGGTTGTACGAATGAGCCTTTCAGCTTGAGACTTCCTTCGTAAACCACCACCTCATAAATGCCCCGTTTGCGTTTTTCAGGCGCCAGAGAACCATCGGTTTTTAATGTCTCAGGCAAAAAATGAGCAATCCCTTTTCGCTCAATCACTCCCTGATTAGTTTCGCTTTTTTCCTGAAGGATAAACGGCACATTCAGTACCGGTCCGGCCACCACCTGTTTTCCGCCCCACTGCGCATAAAGTTCGTTTTTCACTTTTTCGCTTAGCTTGATTCGTTCGTTAATAATATCCATAATTAAAAACGACGGAATCAATAGCAAAATAGCCAGGCCCGAAACGATGATCATCTTCACACTGTAACTGTTCATGAATTGTTGAATGTTTTTTGTTTCCATTTTTTAAAGTTTTAAAAGTACTTTGTATTTCAAAGTTAATAATTAAAAAAAAATTATTGCTGATTAATAAGTCCTTCCAGTGCGCTCAAATGTCGTCGGAACAACTCCTTCCCATTTTCGGTGGCTTTGTAGGTTGTGCTTGGTTTACGTCCTATAAATTGCTTCGAAACGACAATGATTTCCTGTTGCTCCAGCGCTTTTAAGTGGCTGGCAAGGTTTCCGTCGGTCAGTTCAAGCAATTCTTTCAGTGCATTGAAATCAATGTTGTCATTCACCATTAATGCCGACATAATTCCAAGCCTGATGCGGCTTTCAAATACTTTTTGAAGGTTTTCGATCGGATTTTTCACGAGCGTTTATTTACTATTTAACGATTTA
>CAMDGL010000216.1 GCA_945897845.1 Chitinophaga pinensis
TCATCGCCCTTCACTGCGCCATTGCACCAAACATTGTACCCGGGCATAGAGAAAATGTGTTTTTCAGGATTTTCAGGAATAAGCTGTGTGAAGTCGAGTGATTTTTGGCTTGGATTGCGATTGGGCTGGGCATTAGTGAGAATACCTAAGCCAAGCAACATGAAAATCAAACTGAGAAATTTTGTAACCATTCTTTTAAGTTTTTTATTTCTGATTAATCAGCCGTTTCAACCGAAACGGTTCCACCTAAACCAACCTTGTCGCCTTTATTGCCTTCCGCAATAACAGTCAGCTTCCTTTCGCCATCTTTCGCCGGAAATTTCACGGTCAGATCTTCTTTTTCGGAACTGTTTTTGGCTGCAACTTTTTCGTTGTCGAGCCATATTTCGGCTTTTCCGGAAATTCCTTTCAGCACAATGATTCCGCCATTTTTTTGTTGGGCGTTATACGGTTTGAAGCTGGTTTTAAATACCTGGAAGCCATTCTCTTTCATCTCCTGAAGAGTTCCGGGTTTGATATTTGCCCAGCTGTTCATGTCGGTTTTTTCGGGTTCCACTTTAGCATTGGGCCGACTGACAAAAAGCGGCGAAACGCGCCATTTATTGAGTACCAGCTGAGGATGAGAAACTTCAACGAAAGGAATCTGAGGCACATTGTTTATCTGGATGGCAATTTCAGCAGACTTCAATCCGGCCGATTTGGCTTTCAGGATCAGTGTTCCGTCGCCATTGAAACTGCTTTGCAAAATAACCTGTGCCAATCCGTTGAACAGTTTGCGCCGGTTGCCTTTTTCCGACTCGTGCGAATTAGGATTGCCGTTTCCAAGTCCAATGATTGCCCCGGGACCACTCAGTTCAAATTCAACCGGAATATTGGCTGTTGGCACTGGCCTTCCTTTGGCATCAAGTGCCTGAACCGTAACCGGCATAGCATCGTAACCATCGCCGGCAAGGGCCGACCGGTCGGGAACCAGTTGCAAACTTGCCGGTTCGCCAGTTGTTTCGACCGTAAAACGCGAAACCTCTTTACCGCCTTTGTAACCAATGGCCTGCAATTTGCCGGGTTTATAAGGAACCATCCAATCCACCATTTCATATTTATCGACTGATTTTTCAGCAATCAGTTTTCCGTCCAGCAACAATTTCACCTTTTCGGCATTCGTCAAAGCCATCACTTTAATCGGCTTTCCAATGCTGTCGGCAGGCCAGGTCCAGTGCGGGATCAACTGGAGCACAGGCTGATTAACCCATTGTGCCTGATGAAGATAAAAGGCTGATTTGGCAAAACCGCATTGATCCATAATACCGAAACTGGCACCAGCAGCAGGCCATTCGTAAGGCTGCGGTTCACCGCGGTAGTCGAAACCGGTCCAGATAAAACATCCGGCTAAAAAAGGTCGTTCAGCAACTTTTTTCCAACCATTGCGATGCGTTGTTCCCCAGGGCGCATTCTGGGTATCATAAGAACCGTGAATAAATTTCTTTTTATCAGTAACATATTCTCCACGCACGATCAAACAGGAAACATCTTCGGAACTGGTAACCGGCACATTGGGGAAGGTTTCGTGGACTTTATCGTAATTGTTCGACTGGTAATTCATGCCAATTACATCCACCGCATAAGCCACATTAATTGGGGAAAGTAAGCCACCACTGGCTGCGGCAGTTACCGGGCGGGTGATATCCAACGTTTTTACAACGGCACTCATCCGGCGCACCAGCTCATAGCCGTTTTCGGTACCTTGCATCGGTTCCTCGTTAAAAACCGACCAAAGGATCACACTTGGATGGTTTCGGTCACGACGAACCAGCCATTCCAGCTGACGGGTATATTCGGGGGTAACATTAAAATTGCGGTTTTCGTCCATTACCAAAATCCCGTTTCGGTCGCAGGCATCCAGAAATTCGGCGGATGGCGGGTTGTGGGCGCAACGGTAGGCATTTGATCCCATCTCTTTCATGCGGCGCAACCGGAAATCCCAAATCGCATCAGGCACCGCCACGCCAACTCCGGCATGGTCCTGATGATTGCAAACACCTTTCAGTTTTACCGGCTCATCGTTCAGGAAAAAGCCTTTGTCTGCCGTAAAAAGAATGGTACGGAAACCACAGCTTGTGATAAGCCAGTCAATCACTTTACCGTTTTCGGAAACGCTTGTCTGCACCTTATAAAGTGTTGGTTTTTCGAGTGTCCAGAGTTCAGGGGAGGCAATTTCGAGTTTTAATTTAGCAGTTTCTTTTGCCAATGCATTGACTGAGGCCGAAGCTTGTTTTTCGACTATTTTCTTACCTGAAGGATCGAATAAAGCCACAGAGACCTGCACTTCAGAAGCCTGTTTCCCTGAGTTTTCGAGTGTCACCTCAGCGGGGATCGACCAGCTGCCGCCGGCATCTTTTACCGGTTGGGCAAACACGCCATCGGCAACAATATGGGTGGGCGAACTTTTCACCAACCAGGTATTCCGGTAAATACCGGCACCTTCGTACCACCAGCCTTCCTGCTGAACGGCATCGACCCGAATGGCAATGTTGTTCAGTTCGTCGCCGTAATAAGCAAACGGAGTAATGTCGATGTAGAATGAATTATAACCACAGAAATTGCGGTTAACCACGGTTCCGTTAAACCAAACGGTGCAATGGGTGGCAATGCCGTCAAACTGAAGTTCGAGGTATTTTCCTTTGTCGTCGGGCGAAAGCTTGAAATTACGGCGGTACCAGCCGAATCCCCGCTGACGGTAGCCCTGCGAGAGGTTGGCCGTTGAATCGAAAGGCTGCTCCACTGCCCAATCGTGCGGAAGGTTGACCATTCGCCAATCGGTGTCGTCGTACTCCGGAGCAGCAGCGCCCCACGATTTGCCTGCTTTGGCATTCCCGTACGACATGCCATGCCCTTTGATTTCGGGGAAAGCAATATCGCCCTGATAGAACCGCCATCCCTTGTTAAGCGAAAGCCGTTCGCGAACCATTTTACCGGCATCAGCAGGCTGGGCGATAACTCCTGAATATATCATCAGGAAAAAACAAAGGCTCAGAAAAACCTTCTGTGCAATTCTCAAATTTATATTCCTGAATGCAGATTGATTGGGCATTTGTTTATTCATCGCGGTTATATCGTTTAAATTTATCTCAAGTCTATTTCTTCACAAACTCATACACTCCGCCCGGTTTGGTAGTAAATTCTACCAGTTGGGTTGGCTTCAGTGTCAGTTTATTCAGTTTTGCCTTTTCTGAAATTATTGGTTGCGCAATGACCGGACTTGCATAAAATGGATTCAGGTTTTCACCTTTGGCCGGTTTCAGTTTTACTCCTGAGGTTGAAGCCAATATGTCGGCCAGCCGCAAGCGGCAATTTCCACCCAAAGTTGATTTTACAACCAGTTTGGTCAGTTCGCCAGCGTTCCACTCCATCGCAACTTCGAAACCACCGGCTGCTCTTAATCCGCTGATACTTCCGTTTTTCCAGACATCGGGTAATGCGGGTAGCGGGTAGATCGCACCATCGTGACTTTGAAGCAACATTTCGGCAATACCTGCAGTACAACCAAAGTTTCCGTCAATCTGGAAAGGCGGACAAACATCGAACAGGTTGGGATAAGTTCCACCGTTTTCGTTGTTCCATCCTCGGTTCTGATCGGTAGGTTCAATCAAATGAATTTGATCCGTGAGCAATTTGTAAGCATGATTTCCATCCTGAAAGCGCGCCCATAGGTTGATTTTCCAGCCCATCGACCAGCCGGTTGAAGCATCGCCACGGTAAAGCAACGAAGTGCGGGCAGCATCAAACAGTTCGGGTGTGCGGTAAGGCGAAATCAGGTTTCCGGGATATACACCATACAAATGCGAAACATGGCGGTGCTGGTCTTTCGGATTGTCCCAGTCGTCCATCCATTCCTGCAACTGGCTGTATTGCCCGATCTGCATCGGAGGCAGGCGTTTAATCAATTCCCGAAGCGATTTAACCAGTTCTTTATCTGTTTTCAAAATCTCAGCTGCTTTAATGGTTTTGGTGAACAAGTCGTACACCAGCAGATTATCCATGGTGGTTCCGGCAGCAATGCAAACCCATTTCTGTCGAATACTGTACGGGGCATTTTCAGGAGAAATGGAAGGACTGATCACCAGCCATTTGTGCACCGGCTCCTCAATCAAAAAATCCTGAAAAAACTGTGCCGCGCCCTTCATTACCGGGTAAACCGACTTTAAATATTCCACATCGCCATTAAATTTATACTTCTCCCAAAGGTGCTGGCACAACCAGGCAGCGCCAGTAGGCCAAAGTCCGGGAGCGCCATCGATTGCCCCGTTGAAACGCCACAAATCGGTGTTGTGGTGCAGCACCCAACCATTGGCATTGTACATGGTTTTAGCAGTTTGCTGTCCGGTTACCGAAAGTTCCTTCAGCATCTGCACCAACGGTTCATTGATTTCGGTGAGGTTGGTAATTTCCGATGGCCAGTAGTTCATTTCGGTGTTGATGTTCACCGTGTATTTGCTGTCCCAGGCCGGAAAAAGCTGATCGGTCCAGATGCCTTGCAGGTTGGCAGGTTGACCGCCGGGTTGCGACGAACAAATCAGCAGGTAACGCCCAAACTGAAAATACAAAGCTGCCATTTGCGGATCGTTGGCTTTGGCAAATTCTTTCACCCGCACATCGGTGGGTTTACGAATGGAATCGGTGGTTCCGAGATCAAGTTTCACCCGATCAAACATTTTGCTGAAAGCGGCCACATGATCATTCAACGCCAATTGGTAGTTTTTCTTCAGTGCCGAGGCCAGGTAATCTTCGGCCTTTTGCACCGGATTAGCCGTGATATCCTGATAGTTTTTAAAGTTTGTACCGATTGAAATATAAACCGTTGCGGCATTGGCCTTGCTGACAGTCAGTGCTACATCGCTTGATGAAATGCTGCCTCCTTCGGGAACAATTTTAACGATGGTATGAAATTTCAGTTTTCCGGTGATGCCTTCGTGGTCGCTGGTAATGCCGGTCATGGTGAGTTTATCGTTGCCTTCGGTGGCAATCTCCACCTGGGCCGGCCTGTCCATGGACGCAGAAAAATTGATCCTTCCGGGTTTGTCGGCAGTAATCCGCACCACAACCACCTGATCGGTAAACGAAGTAAAAACTTCGCGTTTGAAGGTGGTTCCGGCTACTTTGTAGGTGGTAGTTGCCACTGCATGATTCAAACTCAATTCACGATAATAACCGGTAAAATTTTCGTGCCCCGGAAACGACAGAAACACATTTCCAACGGTTTGATAAGGCATTCCGTGAGCGCCCTGCGAGGTGATTTTTTTGCAGGCCAGCTTTTCAGCTTCGGCATATTTCCCATCGAATATCAGTTGCCTGATTTCTGACAATGAGCCCAAAGCCTCCTGATTGTCGTTCCGGTATGGACTTCCGGCCCAAACGGTATTTTCATTGAGCTGAATACGCTCCCTATAAGGATTTCCAAAAACCATGGCACCCAAACGTCCGTTACCCAATGGCAAGGCTTCGACCCAAAGTTCGGCTGGTTTGGTGTACCACAAATTCAAGTCAGTCTGGGTGGCCTGACTGAAAGTCAAATCAATAAAAACAACCTGTAAAAAAATAATTATCAAATATTTCTTCATATTTTAATTTATTACCGATAAACCATCTTTTGGAATCCTTTACCATTCCGTCCGAAAACAGATTGTCTCTTTGATCAACATTCTATCGCGGACGGTTTTGTTTTATTCCTTTTTTACCCGGGGTTGAAACCCCGGGCTATTCATATTTTGCAAATTTTATTTTTTCTCACTAAGCGGAACAGCCACATTGAACGACATGGTCTGTGCCTTGTCTGCCCGTGTTGCTCCGTACAAATATTTGGGAACTCCGTTTTCAAGATACAAACAGGGCCGTTCGAGTTTCGAAGCGCCTGCCACTCCGCCTTCCCAATAAAATGTACTTCCAATTACTTTCGGGTGTTTTGCAGGTTGCCAGTCGTAGCCGTTTTTCGAAACCATCAACGCAAAGGCGCCGCTGTCGCCGGTAAACTTGCCCACCACGTCACGCACAATGGCCAGGTAGGTTCCCTTTTGAAACCACACAAACGGGTCTTCAGCCACCATCCAATCTTTTCCGCCATCGTTGACTTCGAAAATGGGTTTGTCGTGTTTGTTATAAGGACCAAAAGGCGAATCAGCAAAAGCAACACCAAAACGCACTGCTCCACCGTTTATCTTTTCAGATTTACAAACCTGTTTGTAGAGGAGAATCACACTGCCTTTATCGTCGAACGTGGCGGCAGGATTGGAAACCATCAACGCATCATAAGCCGTCGAATCTTCGCTGACACTTAACACCGGCTTGTCGAGCCGTTTCCATTCTCCGTCGGGTTTATCGGCCACCGCAACGCCAATACGTTGCGTATTGCGGTAAAGCCACCAGTTATGGGTATAACCTTCGTATTTTTTTATCGGGGCATTACAACTGGTACCCATGTAAAAGAGGTAATATTTTCCTTTGTGCTTCACCACTGCCGGATTGTGCGTGGCCGAGCCGTCCCAGAATTTTGTACCGCGTGCGGGAAGCGCCACTTTCAAATGTTTAAAAGGTCCGCCGGGATTATCGGAAACAGCAACTGCAATTTCGGAAGTAACCGGCCATGATTCGAAACCATCAGCCAGCGGCCAGCGGGAATAAAGCATGTAAAATTTTCCGTCGTCGCCTTTGGTCACCGATCC
>CAMDGL010000217.1 GCA_945897845.1 Chitinophaga pinensis
TTTTGCTGATGAACGGACGTTGTTGCTGCCAGTCCTTCAATATTGAACTGATTGGCATACACCAGAAAACGCACCATCGACATGGCATCGTCAGGCTCGTTTTCAATATCAGTGAGAACAAAAACACGCGGTTTATCGGTTGCTGCAGCAGTGATGCAAAACAGTGATAAAAAGACAAAAAACACATTACGTAACAGGCAATTTTTCAAGATTATCATTTTATTGGATTTTTAAATTATTCATAATAATCAATAGATATTCAATTACTTACACCGATCAGCACGTTCCTTAAACTCAGACTGAAAGTCATTCTTCCACTTCGAAATTGATGAACCGCCTGGCCCATCAATATAATGATTTGTTGAGCTGACACGTACATATTGTCCTCCCCAACCAGGTTGGGTTGGGTCTTCAGGATTATTGATCCCCCGATTAGCGCTAACCAGGTAAAGGAAGGCGGGTGAGTCGCCCTCAATAACTCCGGGACCGGCAATTGCCTTTGGCGGATAAATTGCACAGAGTGGACCGTGGTTGTTAATGATATTTGTTTCGGCCCACTCTCGGTTATCACAGCCAAACATTCCCTGGTACGTTGTTTTCGATTCGATGATGAATAAATCAGGAAACTCATTCATGAGCCAGTCGTGTGTTGCATCCTGACAGCCAATCAGAAAAACACGGAGTTTACTGATGAATACCCTGAAATCCTTTTCATTACGGGTGTTTTTAACATCCCAGATTGCCTGAGCAACTTCCCTCGGACCACCCCAGACACTGATCCACAACGGACGCGGATCATCTTTGTCGGCAGCAGCAATAATCGCGTTCGAAGCCTCGCTGGCCCTGCCTTTCCCTATTATTTCAGTGTGCGGTTGTTTTCCGCATCCCCACTGAATTTTTACTCCATTGTTATTACCCTTGCCCTCGTATGTAACAGCCCGCAATGTATTAGCCGATGGATATTTAGAGTCATGTTTTCTCAGTTTTTCATCCACCTTGTCGTATTCATCCAGCACAGCCAGAATATTTTTCTTTTCGGCAATCATTCCAAAAGTACCTGCAGAAGCAATTAATCCCTCAACATCAAATTCGTTGGAATAAAGCAGGAAACGAACCTTCGACTGCACATCATCAGGGTCGCTGTTGGTTACCGGGAAAGCCGGAAAGTCGGTTGAAATGATGATACGATGTTGCGCGAATCCGGTCTTAAACAGAATTAAGAAAACAGAAATTACAAGTAAAATATTTAATCTCTTCATTTTGAAAATTTATAATTATCTATTTCACCGGCTCAAAAATTACTCTGCGGTAACTTGTGAGGTTAGGCACGCCATTAACTGTTACTTCGCAATGTACATAAAAAGTTTTTCCTGAGATCCATCCGGAACTTCAAAACCTAAAAATCAGAATAGACCAGCCATTTGTTGCAAACGGCCGGCCATTCCTTCATCATAATCATTTACCTAATTTGAATATAAAACAATATTCTTAATAAATAACTGGTTTGATGACCTTATCATTTTTAATACCTCCGAAGTTGCCCTGCTTGAGATGCGGTCGCGTTTACACCGGATGGCGGTAAGTAATTTGTCAAAAAAGGAAAATGTTCATCGCCCAATACATTTGAATGAAATAAGTCTGGTGGAACGAATAGCGATTTACATTGACCAGAATTATAAAAACCCAATAAAAGTTGCTGAAATTGGTGATACGGTCGGGCTTCATCCCGATTATGCAAATGCACAGTTTTAAAAAGCTTTTGGTTGTACTTTAAGCGATTACATTACCGAAGAAAGAGTTTCAAATGCCAAACGAAAACTAGTGGCAACCGACAAAAGCATTACCGAGATTGCCTTTGAATGTGGCTATAATTCTATCAGCCGGTTTAACGAGGCTTTTCTGAAAATGAATGGCTGTACGCCACGGGAATTCAGAAAAAAAATTTAACTGAGTTGTATAAAATAATAATCTATATCAAATTGAAACCCGAATCCAAGGTATTGATAAAGCTTTTTTCGAAAAAGATGACATTGAACTGGGATATTTGAACACTACCACTCTGGCAGTTTGGTTAACCTACTGAATTAGTATCATCTGTATCTTATTTGTACCATGAGTTTATAATTGTCTGATTTTCATTGGTGTTTAATTTTGAAGAAAATTGGCGAAAAAGCCGAAAACACCGAAAAAAGGAAACAGCAACGACGGTTAAAAAATACCTGACTGACCAAATTAAGCAGTTAAAAGAATCCGGACATGGATTTGGAATCAGTTATCCCCAAATGTTTGCCCAAATTGTGCCCCATTTCGATGGTGTCGAAATCCCGGCATTCGGGAAGGATAATTTATGGTTTTTATAAGAAACTTTGTTACTTGTCAATGCTAATAAATTCAATCTTAAGATGAATTATATCCTTAAAACATTGTTAATCTCTATTTGTCAGATAGAAATTGATATTAGTGACATTTGACGCGCACCGATTAATGCTTTTTGATTTTCATTTGTGACTTGAATCTACTCACCTCAAATATCAAACTTATTTTAGTAAACTTGTATCCTGTTCTTAAAAATGCAAATATTTTGGTGATTGAAGAATGATAATGAATCTGCAAGATCATTTGCTTAGTAAAATTATCCTATTCATTGTTATACCACAATCGCGACGAACCGTACTGAAAGAAATTATTGAAAATCTGAAGTTATGATAGTTTTGTTTAGTACATTGAAAGGCAGGGAGTTCTAAGAAATAATCAGTATGATGAAAAATACATTTTTTTTACCAAATATCCTTATTGTTGATGATACTGAAGAAAATCTGTTTTTACTTCAAGAGATCATCAGCCAAGTCAATGTCAACATGATTATGGCGCTATCCGGGTCAGAGGCGCTTGAAAAAACAAGAGGGATTGAACTTGCTTTGGCAATTCTCGATGTGCAGATGCCGGTAATGGATGGCTTCGAGCTGGCAGTGAAATTAAATGAAGAAAGGTTTGACGATAAAATACCGATTCTTTTCCTGACTGCCAGCAATAGCAACGAAATTAATGAATATAAGGGATACGGCTCCGGTGCAGTTGATTTCATTTATAAACCAATTAATATTCCTGTTCTCCAAAGTAAAATAAAAGTGTTTCTTGATCTTTATAATCAGAAACAAACCATTGTCAGCAAAGCCATTCAACTGAAAAAAAATGCAGATGAATTAACCAGGATGAACCTATCGCTGAAAAAGAGCAAAAAACGACTGAAAGATGTCCTATTCAGTATGGCTGACTGGATGTGGGAAATAGACGAAAATGGCATTTACACCCATTGTTCGGAACATGTATCCGATATTCTGGGCTATACTCAAACGGAAGTTGTCGGTAAAACGCCCTTCGATTTCATGTCGCCCGATGAAGGGAAAAGGGTCGCTGTTCTATTTTCTGAACTGGCAGCAAACAAGTTGCCCATAAAGGATTTGGAGAATTGGAACATGAGGAAGGATGGCAAAAAAATTTGTTTACTTTCCAATGGGGTACCCATTTTCGACAAAGATGGAAATCTGAAAGGTTATCGGGGAGTAGACAGGGACATTACACAACAAATATACTTAGAAGAGTCGTTGCGAACAAACCAGATTGAACTGGAAATGCAGAACGAAGAACTCAAACAGGCAAAAGATATTGCAGAAACTTCTTCTCAGAAATACACCGAACTTTACAATGTCGCCCCTTCAGGCTTTTTCACACTTTCATCCGACGGTGAAATCCTGGAGCTTAATTATTCCGGCAGTTTAATGCTTGGTATGAGTAAGGTACGTTCACGGTTAGTTGACAATCGATTTGATTCTTATATTTCGAAGGATACCTTGCCAATATTCAATGATTTTTGGGGAAAAGTTTTTCAAAGTAAAAACAAAGAAACCTGCGAAATAGTACTTGAAACCGAAGACTTCCCCCCCAGATTTGTCCAAATTGAAGGAGTGGTTCCGGCAAATGGGAAACATTGTATTTTAATTGTTGTCGATATTACGGAACGAAAACATGCAGATCAGGCAATAAAAATAAGCGAAGAAAAATACCGGACCATGTTAAACGCATCGCCCGATGGTATTTTATTGATCGATTTGAATGGAATAATTACGGAAGCTTCTGAAATTGGACTTGAATTATTTGGTACCGGTTCAAAAGATGAACTGATTGGCAAAAATTTTAATCATTTTGTTCCATCTGATGAAATAAATGTGGCTGTAGAAATGTTTGAAAAAACAATGAATGAGGGTCTTGCACAAAATATCGGATTGAAGATCAGAAAGAAAAACCAATTCCTGTTTTTCAGTGAAATAAGTTCGACCCTTATTCAGGCTTTGGATGGAAAACCTTTGTCATTCATGCTGATCATACGCGATATATCGCAGAGAAAAAAAACAGAGACCAAAAAACTTCATGCCGACCGGATGGCCAATCTGGGAGAAATGGCCTCGGGAATGGCACACGAGATTAACCAACCCTTGAATATCATTTCAATGGTGATGGATAAAATTCTTTTTGAAACCGCCAAAACAGAAACGATCAACATCGAATTTCTGAAAGATAAGTCAGATAAAATTTTCGAGAATATCATTCGGATAAGGAATATTATCGATCATGTAAGGGCATTTTCGCGAAACGATGAAAATTACGTGTTGGCTGCATTCAATATCAATGGCAGCATTGGCAATGCCATTTCGATGATTACAGAACAGTTCAAACACCTTGGAATAAGACTGAACCTTAACCTTAACGAGCAAATTCCATCGGTATTTGGCAATACCTATAAATTTGAGCAAGTGATCGTCAATCTGCTGGCCAATGCCAAAGATGCCGTAATCGAGAAGAAAAGTAAACAGAAAGAATTTTCGGATATGGAGGTGGGGATCAACACTTATCAGGAAAATCAATTTATGATCGTTGAAATTACCGACAATGGAATCGGAATCCACGAAGACGATATCCGCGATATTATGCTACCGTTTTACACCACCAAGGAAGAAGGTAAGGGCACCGGTCTTGGATTATCAATTTCGTACCAAATCATTCAGGAAATGAATGGAACCATCGAAATTACAAGTAATCCTCTGGTGGGTACAAAAATTAAATTAGTATTTGACCTCCAAAACGAAAAACTTAGATGACAACAAAAAACAAAATAAAAATTCTGATCCTGGATGACGAAAAACAATTTACGGAAGAATTAAGTGGATTTTTTCAGGATTCAGACTTTGAAGCATTCGAAGCCAACACGGTTGCTGAAGGAAGAAGGATATTAAATGAACAAGTCATCGATCTTCTGATTCTCGATGTGCGTTTGCCCGGTGTCAACGGATTAGATGTGCTGAAAGAGGTTAAAGTTCAGTATCCCGCTATGGAAGTCATCATTATTTCGGCCCATGGCGATATGGATACCGTGATTAAAGCGCTCCGCCAGGGTGCATTCGATTATTTACGCAAACCTTTCCGGTTTATTGACATTCAGATCGCCCTTGAGCGTACCCAAAAATACCTTCAGATGCACCGGAAACTGAAGCAAATGGAAGAAAAGAACTCCTTGATCTCAAAATCATTGGAAAATAAAATCGATCGGCAGTTTATTGGAGTCAGCCCTCAGATAATGGAGGTTTTCGAACAAGCCATGACTTCGGCCAATTACCCGGATGCCAACGTATTGATTACCGGCGAAAGTGGAACCGGGAAAGAAAATATTGCCCGTATCATACACTATTCGAGTGCAAGAAAAGATCATATTTTTTCAGCCGTCAACAGCAGCGCCATTACCGAAACACTTTTGGAAAGTGAATTTTTCGGGCATAAAAAAGGATCCTTCACCGGAGCCATTACCGATAAAATGGGATACTTCGAAGTTTGCCACAAAGGAACTTTGTTCCTGGATGAAATTGCCGACATGCCTCTTAATCTGCAGGCCAAGATTTTGCGGGCAACCGAAGAAAAAGTCGTCACCCGGGTTGGCGACACCATCCCCATTCGTACTGACTTCAGGATTATCTCAGCAACGAACCATGACATTGAAGAACGGGTAGAACGGAAAAATTTCAGGCTCGACTTGCTCCATCGGCTGAATACACTTCACATCCACATTCCTCCACTGCGCGAAAGGCCGGAAGATATTAAACCTCTTGTTGAACACTTTCTTGAAATCTTTACTACAAAATTAAACAAACCAGAGATTCATGTTGCCGGAGGGGTTTTTGATGTTCTCCGGAAATATGATTTTCCCGGAAACGTCAGGGAATTAAGAAATATGACTGAACGGGCCATTATGCTTTGCAAAGGCAATGTGCTTGGAATTGAAGACTTCCGGGTGAAATCATCTAAAGCTGAAAAAGTAGCGCCGACGGACGAAGAAGTCAATCTGAAATTAAATGAGATTAAAATGATTAGGAAAGCCTTGCAAAACTGTAAATACAATCTACAGGCGGCGGCTGATGCTTTGGGAATCCACCGCGATGCGCTGAGCCGAAAATTGAAAAAATACAATATTCTTGTTACCAGAGTTGAAATGTAAATACCAACTGTTGTCTTTGCCTTTATACATGACCAATATGCTGCCGCGCATGCTGGGAGCTACAATTCATAATACGGATACGGGCGTTGCTACTCCGGCCCCATTGTAAATTTACCACACGCATTTTCACTTAC
>CAMDGL010000218.1 GCA_945897845.1 Chitinophaga pinensis
TTCCAAAATATTGAACCAGTAGCGGAGTTGCCAGCAGCGTGAAAACTTCGCGCATTATATTCGATAACAATGCAATAACACCCAATTCCGCGCCACTTATTTCGGTAATTAACAGGCTTGACAAACTGTAATAACCAAACCCGGCGCCCACAGCCAGTATTTCTTTCAGTTTCAACTCTGGAAGTAAAAGTGAAATGATGGCAGTTCCGGCCATTGTACCCAAAATCACTCCAAGTGGAACCAAAAAGATTTTGAGTTTCATTTTACGCATTACCAACCACGATTTACGATCGGCCCCGATTCCAATTCCAACTAAAAACATAAGGCCGTAAAGTGCGAACATGCTGAAATCGTTTTTCATCATCAGGTCTGGCAATTTTTGGCTGATGCCCAATGCCACGCCAACGGCGAAAAAAGCAAGAATGATCAGGCTATTCTTCATCATCAAGCCCATTAATTTGTTCGGATCTGAAGAAAACACGCCAGATCAGCCACGACATCAAAACGCTCCCGGAGATCGCACCCAGTGTAATAATCAGCGCCTGAAAACCCAAAGTCCCAATGTTTTGGATGATGGTTTTGTTCAGTCCGACTGAAATGCCCAGTAAAAACAATAAAAGATAAATCGCCAGTGAAATAAGCCGGTCGTTTAGTTTTATCAGTTTCGGTTTTTGATGGATAAAAACTCCGGCGATTATTCCTGCAATCATTACAAGCAAAACAGTTATCATGCTTTTAGTTTGGTGTTGGAGAATTTGTGATTCAAAAATGCACAAAAATAGAAGGGAAAGCAACTGCTATCTTTTGTATTCCTTTGGATATGCGGCTCATCTTCATTTTATTTGCATCGACTTAAAGAACCGGCTATACTTTAACCGCTGTTTTTTAAAAATTCAACAATTAAAAATTATGAATCAGGAACGGATACCGGTCACAATCATTACCGGATTTTTAGGAGCGGGCAAAACAAGTTTGCTTAACAGGCTGATCAGCAAACATCCGGAGAAAAAGTTTGCCATTATTGAAAACGAATTCGGCGAAACCGGAATCGACGGAGCTTTAATTGCCGCTGCTCCCGATGATATTTTTGAGTTGAGCAATGGCTGCATCTGCTGTTCATTGGGCGAGGATTTTCTGTTTACGCTCGAAAATCTGCTCGGAAGTTCTTCAAAATTCAATCACCTGCTAATTGAAACAACCGGTATTGCTGACCCATCTTCCATCATCGATGCTTTCGTTTCAGGAGAAAGTATACAAACCCGGTTTCGTATCGACAGTGTGGTTTGTGTTGCCGATGCGGTTAATATGGAAGATTTGATGGATGACCAACTGGAAGTGCGAAAACAGCTTGCATTGGCCGATTTGATTTTGCTGAATAAAACGGACAGCGTACATCCCGATTATACAAAAAGCCTTGTGCTGACGATCGCTGAAATCAGCCCGATGGCAAAGATTTTCGCCACCTCATTTGCAAATATCGATGAAATTAATGTACTGGATACCAATTCCTATTCACGCGAAGCCATCGAGAAATCGACCCTCACCTTTTGTGCCTTGGATGTTTCAAAAGCATTTGAACTGAAAGAAACCAAAATGATCGTGAATCCGGTGGTTAAAATAAACCGTCACGATATTATTTCAGAAGGTTTCTCGTTTACCGGCAATTTCGATGTAAATAAATTCGGTTTGTGGATGCAGAATTACCTGTATTTCAACAAGGAAACGATTTTCAGGGTAAAAGGGATTGTTAGTTTCGAGAACACTGCCGATCAGTTTATTTTCCATGCTGTACGCGGCTCGTACATGTTTGAAGTGGGCAAAGAATGGAAAGATGAAGCACGTTTCAGCAAACTCGTTTTTATCGGAAAAGACATTTCAAGAATTGAGTTGGAAAGAAATCTGAAACAACTATTGGCAAAAAAGGATGAAGCTGACAGAGACCTGATTTGAAATCTATTTGAAAGGATTTTCTTCATACTTGGTCAAACCAAATACTTCAATTGCCTGCTCTTTTTCATTGATTTTATACACAATAATATATCCTTTATAAATGATCTCCCGAATATCTTCCCTGTCAAAAAATATTGACTTTCGGTTCTTATAAGGCATTTGAGAAACAGACTTAATTCTGACAATTAATTCTGATTTAAATTTACGTGCAGCAGAAGGCTTGTCTTTGGCAATAAATTCAACCTGATCATTCAGCTTAACTTTGAATGAAGTTAAAATTTTAAGCCTCATGTTTTTTGATTGTGGTTTCTAATTCATTGTCCAATTGTTCAATGCTTATAAACTCGCCAGTTCCATTTTCAACCTCTTTAAGCTCGTTTTTTAAATATTCCTGAATTGAAATAAACTCAGCATCTTCCCTGATAAGCTGAATTTCTTCTTTATTAAAACGGCTAAGAAACCACATTAAGTGCTTATATATCTTATCATTTACTCTAAGTCGTATTGTCTGCATAGCATCAATTTTCAACAAATATACAATTCAGAATTGAAAATCTCAAGAACAGAATTGGAAAGGAACCTGAAACAACTATTGGTGAACGAGGATTGAAAAAAAAAAGAAAATATCAAATAACCAATATCCAAAGCAGAATTTGAAACCTGGAACCTGTAACTTATAACTCCTTTAATACTCCTTAGCCTGAATATCCCGGATATAAAGTTGCAAACTTGTTTTTCCCCTGAATTCGTTTTCGGCAATTGAATAACAAATGTCGAAAGGCAAACCCTGGCTGATTGCATCGAAGTGGTGGGCCTGATTAAAGGCGATTGCTGAAAATTGAGAGGAATTGCTGGTCGGTTCAATCAAATCCAATTTTAAATGTTCCATATTTTTGCCTACAGCGCGGCTTGAACCGCTGTCGAGTACATTTTCAGTAATGAAAACCGGAATCATGTTGTGTGGGCCAAAAGGTGCAAACTGCTTCAGCAGACGGTAAAATTTTGGCGTAATATCCGAAAGCAATATTTTGGCTTCTGCCTCAATCGATTCAGTTTGTTGCTTGTCGGTAATCAGTTTGGTAACTACATCTTCGAAACGGCGAGAAAATTCGTAAATATTTTCAATTTTCATGGTTAGGCCAGCGGCATACATGTGACCTCCATACGATTCAAGCAAATCGCTGCAAAGTCCGATCGCCTCATACAAATCGAAATCGCGCACCGAACGGGCCGAACCTGTTGCCATGCCATTCGATTCGGTCAATACCACCGTCGGACGGTAGAAATGTTCGGTCAGGCGCGAGGCAACAATTCCAACCACTCCCTTGTGCCAATCGCGGTTATAAAGTACGGTAGCGTTTTTTGAATCATGATCAGGATTGCGTTCAATCATTGCGAGCGCTTCCTGGGTAATGTCACGGTCGAGTGTTTTCCTGATTTCGTTGTAGGAATTTATTTCATCACCCAGCAACATCGCTTCTCTTTCGTTGGTAGCAGTTAAAATGGCCACCGATTTCTTGCCATGTTCAATCCGGCCAGAAGCATTCAGTCTTGGCCCAATTTTGAAAACGATGTCACTGATTGATATTTCTTCGGAATTGAACCCTGAATATTGCATGATCGTTTTCAGACCAATACTTGGCGATGAGTTCAGCTTTTTCAGTCCGTAATAGGCCATCACACGGTTTTCCCCGGTTACAGGAACAATGTCGGAAGCGATGCTGACAACAAGTAAATCAAGTAATTCGCTGAGCTCTGAAAAAGGCACATTGTTCATTTTCGAATATGCCTGAAGTAGTTTAAAACCTACACCGCAACCCGAAAGTTCTTTGTATGGATAGCTGCAATCCGGACGTTTTGGATCGAGTACTGCCACTGCATCTGGAATAATATCATCGGGATTGTGATGATCGCAGATAATGAAATCAATCCCAAGATCTTTGGCCATTTGTATTTTCTCAACCGCTTTAATACCGCAATCAAGCACAATTACCAAAGTGATTTTTTGTTCTGCTGCGTAAAGTATGCTGGTTTTCGAAATTCCGTAACCTTCAGAGTAACGGTCAGGAATATAATAATCGAGGTTTTGAATTCGTGTGCGTAGAAAAGTGTACATCAAGGCTACAGATGTAGTTCCATCCACATCGTAATCGCCGTAAATCAGCACTTTTTCCTGATTGTTGATTGCCCTTTCAAGTCGTTCCACCGCTTTATCCATGTCCTTCATCAGGAACGGATCGTGCAGATCGGTCAGTTTTGGTCTGAAGAATGTCTGTGCCTCGGCATAATTAGTAATTCCTCTTTGTGCCAAAAGATTGGCAATAATCATGTTAACATTTAACGCTGCAGATAAATGTTTAATGATGTTTATATCGCCCTCTTTTTTAATATTCCAAACTTTCCCCATTACGTTTTCTTCAGAACAATTCCGATTTTTTCAAAAATTTCTCAAAGATAGGAAATGAACTCAGATATAGAAAGTAAATGCACTACATTCATGCACATTTTGTTAATAATTTTGATTGCAATAGTTTGTTATCTTTGCCGGAAATTTTTTGAATTTTTTAATCGTACGAACGAATGAGTATATCTGATTTAAGCGAACAGGAGATCATAAGACGCAGCTCCTTGCAGAAGATGAAGGAAATGGGCGTTGATCCCTATCCTGCTGCTGAATTCCCGGTAAATGTATTGGCCCTCGAGATCAAAGAAAATTACAATCCTGAACTGAACAATTTTCAGGAAGTAGTTGTGGCTGGCCGTATCATGAGCCGCCGCATCATGGGAAAAGCTTCGTTCGCTGAGTTACAGGATTCTTCAGGAAGAATACAACTGTATATGAATCGTGACGAAATTTGTCCGGATGAAGATAAAAGCCTTTACAATGAAGTATTCAAAAAACTGCTCGACATTGGCGATATTGTTGGCATAAAAGGCTTTGTATTTATTACTCAGACCGGAGAACTTTCAATTCATGTGAGAGAATTCAGTGTACTGAGCAAATCGCTTCGTCCGCTGCCGGTTGTAAAAGAAAAAGACGGCCAGTTGTTCGACGCGGTTACCGATCCTGAAATGAGGTATCGTCAGCGTTATGTCGATCTGATTGTTAATCCACAGGTAAAGGATACCTTTATCAAACGGACCAAAATCATCAATACAATGCGCCAGTTTTTCAACGAACAGGGTTACCTCGAAGTGGAAACACCAATATTGCAATCCATCCCCGGAGGAGCAACTGCCCGTCCGTTTATCACCCATCACAATGCATTGAATATTCCGCTATACCTGCGTGTTGCCAACGAACTTTACCTGAAACGCCTGATTGTTGGCGGGTTTGATGGAGTGTACGAGTTCTCGAAAGATTTCCGCAACGAAGGAATGGACCGCACTCACAATCCGGAATTTACCGTAATGGAAATTTATGTGGCCTACAAAGACTACGTATGGATGATGAACTTCACCGAAGAAATGATTGAACGTGTGGCCATTGCTCTGCACGGAACCACCGATGTTCAACTTGGCAATGAGACAATCAATTTCAAACGTCCGTTTAAACGGGTGACCATGTACGATGCCATCAAGGAACATACTGGCTTTGATATTTCAGGAAAATCGGAAGATGAACTCAGGGATATTTGCAAACAGGTTGGCATCGAAACCGACCCGACCATGGGAAAAGGCAAACTGATCGACGAACTGTTCGGCGAAAAATGCGAACACCATTATATACAACCTACTTTTATCATCGACTATCCGGTCGAAATGTCACCGCTGACCAAGAAACACCGGTCGGTTGAAGGACTAACAGAACGTTTTGAATTAATGGTTAACGGCAAAGAACTGGCAAATGCCTATTCGGAACTGAACGACCCGATTGATCAGCGCGAACGTTTTGAAGATCAGATGAAACTCTCGGAAAAAGGTGATGACGAGGCGATGTTTATTGATCAGGACTTTTTACGTGCGCTTGAATACGGAATGCCGCCAACGTCAGGAATGGGAATCGGCATTGACCGTTTGACCATGTTCATGACCAACAACCTATCGATTCAGGACGTACTTTTCTTCCCTCAAATGAAGCCTGAAAAGAATGCGGACGCTGCTGATCCTGATGAAAAATTCGTTGAACTCGGAATTCCTTTGGATTGGATCGAAGTCATAAAAAAAATAGGGTTAAAAAAAGTTAAAGAGTTAAAAGAAGTTAAAGCCAGCAAATTTTTTAACGACATTTGTGGCTTCAACAAAAAAAACAAGCTGGGCCTGATCAATCCGTCAATGGATGATGTAACCAAATGGTTGTCGTAACCGGGGAAAAAGAAATGTTTGCAAACTCAAAAATAGCTATAATCGGAAGTGGAAGTTGGGCCACAGCACTTGCAAAAATTCTTTTGCACAATGTTGAAAGCATCAACTGGTATTTCCGAAATCCTGATAATATTGAACAATTCAAACGGTTTAAACACAATCCCAGCTACCTGCGAGGTGTTGAATTTGATGTAAACCGGATAAATTTCTTCACCGACATCAACGAAGCTGTTGAAGGTGTTGATATTGTGATTCTTGCCATTCCTTCCGCGTTTCTGAAAGAAGCCATGTCGAGCGTCACGGTTGACCTGAACCCGAAATTTATAGTTTCGGCCGTCAAAGGCATTGTTCCTGAAGACAACCTGATTGTCGGACAATATCTTCACCAGTATTT
>CAMDGL010000219.1 GCA_945897845.1 Chitinophaga pinensis
CCGACAAACAAAATCTCCGCATTGGCGATCATATGAGGTTTTCATTCACGCTTTCCAATCACTCCGGAAAACCGCAGAAAATCAGGCTCGAATACCGGATTCACTACATGAAATCCAATGGAAAAACCTCAGCAAAAATATTTCAGATCAGCGAGGGAAATTTTCCGGTGGGCGAACACACAATCACTAAGAAACAGGCTTTCACCGATTTCACTACCCGCACTCATTTTGTTGGCGAACACCGATTGGAAATTGTAGTAAATGGCGAAACAAAAGCAGAAATAAAGTTTTCGCTTGAAGGGTGATTATTTTTGATTCGACCGACAGAATTTCAAACCAAATGGTAATTGATAAAATTTCCCCCAAAAAATAACCCTTTGCTAATAAATTCTTTATACGCGTTTGCAGAATTTCAGGTAAATTGCGGGCATGGAACTGAGCATCTTAATAGATATAGTCATCATCTTCGCCTTTTCGACGGCGGTGAATTACCTTTTTACCCGCATCAAAATCCCGACCATCATCGGGTATCTGCTTACCGGTATAGCCGTGGGCCCTTCATTACTTGGCATTTTACGGTCGCCGCACGAGATCGAATTCATGGCCGAAATCGGTATTATCATCCTGATGTTTACCATCGGGCTCGAATTCTCGCTCAACCATCTGATCAAAATCAGGAAGATCGTTTTCTTTGGCGGTTTTGCCCAATTGTTGTTCACGGCCGGAATTACCGCCTTTGTTTCACGGATGTACGACATGAGTTGGGAGGCAGCCTGGTTTGTAGGTTTCCTGACCGCACTGAGCAGTACCGCGCTGGTACTTAAAATCCTTCAGGAACGGGGCGAACTGACTTCCAATTATGGGCGGACAGTGGTTGGCATACTTGTTTTTCAGGATATTATTCTGATTCCCCTGATTTTGCTGACCCCGATGCTTGGAGGCCAAACTACCCATATCGGTTCCGATTTGTTAATCTTAGGAATAAAATCCATTGGAATTATTGCCCTCGTTTATGTCGGTAACCGTTGGATTATGCCAAGAGTTCTTCATATGATTGCCCTCACCAAAAACAAGGAATTGTTTCTGATGAGCATTTTGCTTATATGTCTTGCAGTTGCATTGTTAACTGCCGAATTGGGAATGTCGCTCGCGTTTGGCGCTTTTCTGGGTGGCCTGATGATTTCGCGGTCAGAATACAGTCAGGATGCCTTCGGTCACGTCCTTCCGTTTAAAGACACTTTTACCAGTTTCTTTTTTGTATCCATTGGGATGTTGCTCGACCTGAATTTTGTTTTCGACAATATTATACTCGTGCTTGCAACAGTTTTATTGGTAATAATAATCAAATCCATTGTTGCCGGAGGAACAGCATTTCTTCTCGGACATACTTTCAGGGGCACCATCGTTATCGGATTGGCGATGGCTCAAATCGGAGAGTTTTCGTTCATCCTTGCAAAGGTTGGACAAAACTACCAGATCCTTACCGATTTTTATTATCAGCTTTTTCTAGCCGTTACGATCGTTTCCATGGCGGCTACCCCGTTCATTATCATGATTGCGAAACCGGCAGCCAATATGATGTTGAAACTGCCGATTCCACCGATACTGATCAAAGGATTGTTCCCGCTTCAGGAAATTGAAGTGCCCGCAATGCAGAACCACATTGTGCTGATTGGTAAAGATTCACGTTCGCTGAACCTTTCGAGAATGGCCAGTCGAATGAAACTGCCTTACGTGTCGATTGTTTTTGATCCGGCATCAGCCAGAGCCCGTCAGATGAAAGGTGAGACTGTAATTTATGGTGATGCATTGAATGAACCAATACTCCGGAAAGCACATACTGAAACTGCCGAAATAGTGGTGATCAGCATCGGCGAAACCATTACAGCATTGGGAATTATCGACAAGGTGCGCGATTTAAATAAACATGCCCACATTATTGTCAGGTCCAAATATGTTTCCAACATCGAAGATTTCTATAAAATGGGCGCCAATCAGGTAATTCCCGAAGAATTTGAAACAGCCATCGAGCTTTTCGAGCGGGTACTGAAAAAATTGCTGATCCCGAAAGGCGAAATAGAATCGGCGATTTCGCATATCAGGGACGACAATTATGGCATTTTTCTGGAAAAGGAGGAAAACGATACCGTTACCCTGACAGATATGATTCCTGATGTTGAGATTGTGGCGTTAAAAGCGGGAAATTACGAGCTGTTTCCGGGAAATTCACTGAAGGAAATTCGATTGCGCAAACTCTACGGGCTCACCGTTGTGGCGGTAAAAAGAGATGGCGAAATTCTGGAAAACCCGGGTGCAGGTTTTATTTTCAATCCTGATGATGTGGTTTATGTTCTCGGAAAACCGGAACGGATTGCACAATTGTCGCAGGTGGAATAATCCAAAAAAAAAGCCGTCTCTGAATTGCTTCGGAGACGGCTTTCGATATGTTTGTTATGGTTTTACTTCAGATACTGAGCAGGTGACTTCAAGTCACCTGCTCAGTAAACGGAGTCACCTGCTGAGTATTTCTCACTTTCTCTTTTATTTCTTTCGGATATAAATCTGAACCGGAACTCCCGCAAAATTAAAATTCTCGCGAATTTTATTTTCAAGATACCGGCGGTACGGATCTTTCACGTATTGCGGCAGGTTGGCGAAGAAAGCAAAACTTGGCGTTTGGCTTGGCAACTGAACCACATATTTAATCTTCACGAATTTTCCTTTAATGGATGGTGGGGGATAGGCTTCAATCGCTTTCAGCATCACCTCGTTCAATTCCGAAGTTTTAATTTTTTTGCTGCGGTTGTCATAAACTTCCACTGCTGTTTCGAGCGCCTTTAGGATTCGTTGTTTGCTAAGCGCCGAAACGTAAACAATCGGAACGTCAACAAACGGTGCAATCCGCTCTTTGATGAGTTTAGTGAAATCGTTGGTGCTCGCATTGTCTTTCTCAATCAAATCCCACTTGTTGACCAGAATTACCACACCCTTTTTGTTGCGCACCATCAGGTTGAAAATCGACACATCCTGCGCTTCCATGTTTCGGGTGGCATCCAGCATCAGCATGCAAACATCCGAATCCTCGATGGTCCGCACCGAGCGCATCACCGAATAAAATTCAACGTCTTCCTTTACTTTGGTGCGTTTGCGCAATCCTGCCGTATCGACAAGGAAGAAATCGTGTCCGAATTTATTGTAGCGGGTGTGAATTGCGTCGCGGGTTGTGCCGGCAGAGTCGTTTACGATGTTGCGTTCTTCGCCTGTCAGCGCGTTGATAAACGACGATTTACCAACGTTTGGACGGCCTACCACTGCAAAGCGCGGAACATTGTCTTCCCGTTCTTCCTCAATTTTCTCCGGAAATTCTGCAACGATGGCATCCAGCAATTCACCGGTTCCGCTTCCGGTCATTGACGAAATACAGTATATTTCTCCCAGTCCGAGGGAATAAAATTCGTGCGAATCAATGATCCGCTTGTTGTTATCAACTTTGTTGACCGCAACGAATACTTTTTTCGATGAACGACGCAGCACCGCAGCCACTTCTTCGTCCATATCGGTAATGCCATTTTCAACATCCACCACGAATAAAATCACATCGGCTTCTTCGATGGCCAGCATCACCTGTTTCCGAATTTCACCTTCGTAAATATCTTCCGAATTAACTGCATAACCACCGGTGTCGATAATCGAAAAATCGATACCATTCCAAACACCCTTGCCATACTGACGGTCGCGGGTTACCCCAGCCGATTCGTCAACAATGGCTTTTCTTGATTCGGTCATACGGTTAAAAAGGGTCGATTTCCCTACGTTTGGCCTGCCAACTATTGCTATTATATTACTCATTTTTGTAGCCCCCTAATAGCCTCCCCCAAACCCCCTCCCAAAGAGGGGGCTTAAAAATCGGCACCTGTATATTATTACTTATAAATTATTTTTTTTCAAATGCAGTATTGTAATTATTCTTTTTATCGCATTCCGCTCAGAACCTTCGAAATCTGGCTCCCTTCCCTTTCGGGGAAGGGTTGGGGAAGGGGCTTTAGCTTTCCCCCTTGCGGGAAAGCTTTGGGAGGGGCTTTCTATTCCATATCGTACCCAAATCCGCCCAAAGTGCGGTCTTTATCGCGCCAGTCCTTGTTCACTTTCACGAACAACTGAAGGAATACTTTTTTCTGAAAGAATTCTTCCATGTCCAGGCGGGCTTCAGTTCCAACTCTTTTGAGCGCCTGTCCCTGATGCCCAATAATGATTCCTTTCTGACTGTCGCGGTTCACATGAATCACGCACATCAGGTTCAGTATCTTTTCTTCCTCTTTAAATTCTTCCACTTCCACTTCTACCGAATAAGGAATTTCCTTTTCGTAATAAAGCAGAATTTTTTCGCGGATAATCTCGCTTACAAAGAAACGTTCGTTGCGGTCGGTCATTTCGTCTTTCGGGAAATAGGCGGGACCTTCGGGCAACAATTCCAGAATCCGGTCGAAAATAGGGGCCACATTGAATTTCTCGAGTGCCGAAACTGCATATACATCGGCAAGTGGTAATTTCTCGCGCCAGTAATTGTACAATTCCATCACTTTTTCCTGCGTTGACAGGTCGATCTTGTTGATCAGCACAATCACCGCAGCTTCCGAGCTTTTTACACGTTCAATATATTCTTCGTTCTTTTCAGGACTTTCAACCACATCGGTTACATAAATAATCACGTCGGCATCTATCAGTGCCGTGTTCACAAACTTCATCATTGTTTCCTGAAGTTTGTAATTCGGTTTAAGGATTCCGGGAGTGTCGGAGTAAACAATCTGGAAATCATCGCCATTGACAATTCCTTTGATACGGTGACGGGTAGTCTGCATTTTAGAGGTGATGATCGACAAACGTTCGCCAACCAGCACGTTCATGATGCTCGATTTCCCGACATTGGGATTTCCGATGATGTTTACAAATCCGGATTTATGTGCCATTTATGTATGAATGAAGGTTTTAAAAAATCTGCGCAAAGATAGTCAATTAATTCTTTTAATGGTAAAAGCCTGAATTGCGACTTCATGAATTAACAAATGGGTTGATCTGTGCTAAAAAAAGTCAGGGTTTCACGTTGAGTGAAGTCATGACTAATTCGGGTTCTATAAAGTTTGGTGTGGTAATTATTTTTCAGATTCATTGTTGACTAATAAGGTTTAGGTTGGTGGGCCGATAAATGTTCTACTGAGGTTTATAAACCAGGAATAAGATTCTTTTTGGATTTACGAGCCTATTGTGCAGACAATTAACCAACTAAATATTTTGAAACCTTATTTTGAAAATTTAACCTCAGTAGAAAAAGGAACCATGCAAGCACAACCTTATTATCTTATTAAAACAATAAAATGAAAACAATAAAATGAAAAGGTTCAATTCGCGAATAAAAATTATCAGTGAGGGTTCCACTCAAATTTAAGCCCTGACTAATTACGATTATGACCCAAATTCTATTGTTCAAGAATTGTTTTCAAACTATTTAAGCCATTCTGTAAATCGGGCGCCAGCATTTCTTCCATGTTCATGGTGAGCATCATGAGGTTCATCGGGTATTTCATTTTTCCATTGAAACCCCACTTTACCGTTGTCACCGAATCATTGACGGCTTCAGTCGCGAGGTATGCAAAATCGGTCGATTCGAAAGGTTCGATGAAATGCAGTTCGTAGTCGATCCGCTCGCCTTCGGTAATTTTGATGATTTTCTGTTCACCTTTTCCGGCATCCGGATTTTCGCTGTCCCACGCCGAAACGAATCCAACTGTTGCGTCTTCTCCCCGAAACTCTTTTTTCATTGCCGGGTCGATTTTTGTCCAAACACTAAAATTGTCCTGATTCTTCAGGTACTTCACGTAATCAAAAACTTCCTGTTTCGATTTATTGATCGTCACTTCGCGCTCAACGGCATATTCTCCATTGACGAACAATCCGGTTATTAAAACCAAAGCAATAATGCCAGCCAATACAAGTCCAATGATTTTTAGTGCTTTCATAATAATAGTGTTTAAGTGATTATTTTTTTCTTGCTCAATTGTCAATAAATCTGATTGAACTTTGCTTTCACAATCTCTTTCACTTCCTGCATGTCGATTTTCCTGCCAAGTTCTTTTTCGATGGAAGTAACTCCGTAAGTGATGAATCCGCAGGGATTGATGTAGTTGAAATAGCGCATGTCGGTATTCACATTCAGCGCGAAACCGTGCATGGAAACATACCGGCTGATGCGCACACCGATGGCACTTATTTTTCGCGATTTTGCCGGAACGGTTGGATCTAACCAAACGCCGGTGGCTCCGTCTTTCAGGCCGCCCTCCAAACCGTATTCGGCGATGGTTTGAATAATGGCCTGCTCCATTTTGAAAATGAAATCCTTCACCCCGATTTTGTAGTTTTCAAGGTCAATAATCGGGTAGCCAACCAATTGGCCGGGACCATGATAGGTAATGTCGCCGCCACGGTTGATTTTGTAATAAACTGCATCAATCTTTTGGAGGAAATCGCCGTTGATCAGTAGGTTGTGCTCGTCGCCACTTTTACCGAGGGTGTAAACATGCGGATGTTCTA
>CAMDGL010000220.1 GCA_945897845.1 Chitinophaga pinensis
GCGTTTCAGCAAATCCACGAATTTCATGGTAGTTTCATTTTTTTCCATGGAAAGGTTTGCTTTCAGGTATTCAACAGCCTCCTGAATTTGTTCCATTTTATCAAGATGCTCGATTACGGTATTGTATTTTTCTGAATTGTTATTGAAAATCTCACGGATAAACAAAAAACGATCGTTCAGGCCAATGGCTGCGCGCAAGCTGGCGATTGGGCTGTTGCTCAGTTTTGATTCCATCTTTGTTTCCCCCATTGAATCGTTGAGCGAACGTTCTTTCTGGAAATTTTCTCCAACCACTGGATTTTCCGGTTTTGGGATTTCACGCATGTGCGGTTTTGCTGATGTTCCCTGTAGCGGCTCAAAATGCATGGTTTCAAGTTCGTCGTCATCGTCGTCGTCGATGTGAATTTCACGTATCCCCGGCTGTAGGCTATTGCTCAGTTCGGTCACCTGAACGTTTGCTTTTTGCAATGGCTCTTCTTCTTCTTCTTCTTCTTCTTCTTCTTCCTCAGCTACTTTCTCATCTGACTCGTCCTCATCGGAATCCTCTTCTTCTTTATCTTCCTCATCCGTTTCGGTCAAATCTTCTTGTTCTTCTTCCAATTCTTCTTCAGTGTTTTCAAGTTCATCTTCATCCTCTTCCAATTCATCCTTTTCCTCTTCCTCTAAATTGAAATCTTCGCCTACTTCAAATTCC
This sequence comes from Chitinophaga pinensis, assembly GCA_945897845.1. Taxonomy (GTDB): domain Bacteria; phylum Bacteroidota; class Bacteroidia; order Bacteroidales; family Prolixibacteraceae; genus Aquipluma. Next base: position 695 of record CAMDGL010000220.1, read on the forward strand.
ACATCTTCCTTATCAGGATCTTCCCCGTCTATTTCTTCTTCATCCAAATCTTCCTCAACAAATACTTCATCGTCTTCCTCAAGTTCGTCTTCCTCCGGTAATTCTTCCGTTTCCGGAAATTCGCGTTCTTCAAAATTCAGGATTTCGAGTTCAGGGTCCGAAAAACTGATGTCAGAAACTTCCTCTTCGTCATCCTCAAAACCAAGATCATCCTCTTCTTCAGTTACATTCTGAATTGAGACTGAATTTCCGGCCAACTCGCGCAGCAATTCAATTTCCTGAATCAACAACCTGGCCTTGTTTAATGCCAGATCAATGATCAGCGACGAATTCTCTTCGCTTTCTGCAACTTCTTCGGATAAAATTTTCAATTCTTCCAAATCTTTGACGATGATATTTACCAATTTACGTTTGTCCATTTGTATTTGTGATTTTAATCTGTTATTCACATTGAATTTTCTTCAGTAATGATTTAAATTTACCTTTGTTTGCACAACCAAAATAACGTTGCCGGAAATAAAAAACCTTTTCGGAATCGGTTGTTGAAACAGGGTAAAAGTACAAAAATCTTTAGCATATAACCTACATGTTTATTGAAAGGGGAATCGACAGACAAAAAAAAACGGGCAGTATTGAAGTCATTGCAGGCTCAATGTTTTCAGGAAAAACAGAGGAATTGATCCGCCGGTTGAAACGCGCAAAAATTGCCAGATTAAAGGTCGAAATTTTCAAACCGGCCATTGATACACGCTATTCTGCGGCTGAAGTTGTGTCACACGACGAGAATTCGATCATGAGTACGCCAGTTGAAACTTCAGGTAATATTATGCTTTTGGCCGGTGATGTGGATGTGATCGGGATTGACGAAGCCCAGTTTTTTGACAACGGTTTACTCGAAGTGAGTGTAACGCTTGCCAACATGGGAATTCGGGTAATCATTGCCGGGTTGGACATGGATTTTAAAGGGAAACCTTTCGGGCCAATTCCGGGATTGATGGCTGTTGCTGATCATATTACCAAAGTACATGCAATTTGCATGAGGTGCGGCGATGTTGCACAGTTTTCGCACCGCTTTTCGAAAGCCGACAAGCTGGTTCTGCTGGGCGAAAAAGATGAATACGAACCGTTGTGCCGTTCTTGTTATACAAAAGCTACCCGATAATGCCAATTCTTTCGGTTCACCAGATTTCTTCAATTGTCGGGGGCGATTATCGTTCTCCTGAATTAACTCCTGAAACATTCATTTCCTCCATCGCAATCGATAGCCGGATGATTTTTGATCCGGAATCGAGCTTGTTTTTTGCGCTGAAAACTGAACGAAACGATGGACACCGGTACATTGCCGATTTGGTTCATTCGGGCGTTCGGGCCTTTGTGGTTTCCCGTTATTCCGAAGACTTCCTGAAATTTACAAATTGCAGTTTTGTGGTAGTTGCCGATACCCTGAAAGCGCTACAAAAACTTGCCGCATGGAACCGCTCTCAATTTGACATTCCGGTTTTGGGAATCACCGGAAGCAATGGCAAGACCATCGTTAAAGAGTGGCTGTTTGAATTGCTGCACGGCCATGCTGTTATCCGCAGTCCGAAAAGTTATAATTCGCAGGTGGGCGTTCCTTTGTCCGTTTGGAACCTGAGTGCTGATTACGAAATGGCCATTTTCGAAGCCGGTATTTCAAAACCCAACGAAATGCGGTATTTGCAGGAAATTATCAGGCCAACCATTGGCATTTTAACCAATATTGGCGAGGCGCATCAGGAGAATTTCAGTTCAAAACAGGAAAAGCTGGAAGAAAAACTGAAACTGTTTGCATCATGCAACACATTAATATATTGCAAAGATCAATCTTTGGTCAATTCTGTAATCAGAAGCGGGGGAGTGAACCCGACTGTTAAACTTATTGCATGGTCGTTTATTGATCCGACTGCCGATCTGTATTTCAGGTTTGAAGAAGTTGGGAATGGGGTGGAGTTGTTTTGCTCAGCAGGTGACTACTCAGCAGGTGACTCAAAGTCACCTGCTGAGTATCGCATTGAATTGCCTTTTCAGGACGCAGCCAACCTCGAAAATGCAGGGCATTGCCTCGCTTTTATCCTTTCGCAGCATTATGCCGATAGCGCAGTGCTGGAATCTTTCCGGAATATTCAGCCTCTGGCCATGCGCCTCGAAATGAAGGAAGGTATCAACAATTGCCTGCTGATCAACGATTATTACAACTCGGATATCAATTCACTTCAAATTGCATTGGCATTTTTGAACAATCATGCCAGAGCTCCTTATTTGCGCAAAACGGTGATTCTGTCTGATATTCAACAATCAGGCGTCTCGGATGAGCAATTGTATCAGGAAGTTGCCCGCTTGCTTCAGATGAATAAAACCAGCCATCTGATCGGGATAGGTCCGCGAATCAGGAAACAGGCAGATTTGTTTGAAATATCAGTTGAGTTTTATGAATCGACTGAACAGTTTCTGGAATCATTTCAGGCAGGCAAGTTTCATCAGGATTGTATTCTCCTGAAAGGTGCCCGTGATTTTCATTTCGAGCGGATTTCATCGGTGCTTCAGAAAAAATACCACCAGACTGTTTTAGAGATTGACCTGAACGCGTTAATTGACAACCTTAATTTTTTTCGATCCCTTATTCGTCCTGAAACGCGTATCATGGTGATGGTAAAAGCATTTTCATACGGCAGCGGCATGGCTGAGATTGCCCGAATTCTTCAGTTTCATAAAGTGGATTATCTGGCAGTGGCGGTGGCCGACGAAGGTGTTGAATTGCGTCAGGCAGGAATTGATTTGCCTATTCTTGTGATGAATCCGGAGGAGCACAGTTTCGAAAATATGATCGAGTTCAGGCTCGAACCGAATCTTTATTCCGAAGAAATTTTTGAATCGTTCAGAAAGGTATTGCAGCAAAATGCGGTGGTGCGGTATCCGGTTCATTTGAAACTCGACACCGGAATGCATCGCCTTGGTTTTGATTCTGAGGATAAAATTGAACGGTTGATCGAAAAGCTGATCGCCCAGGAACAAATGGTGGTTCGCTCGGTTTTCTCGCATCTGGCAGGAGCTGACGAAGCCATGCATGACGAATTTACCAATGGCCAGGTTCAACAGTTCCTAAAATTCAGTTCAATGATTGCGGAGAAGTTACCTTACAAAGTTTTCAGGCATATTTTGAATTCCGCCGGAATAGAAAGGTTTCCCCAATTTCAGTTCGAAATGGTGCGGCTTGGAATTGGGTTATACGGAGTGAGCGCGTGCAATAACGGGCAAATCAAAAGCATCAGCCGGCTTAAAACTTCGGTTTCGCAAATTCGCAAAATTACAGCAGGGCAAACAGTTGGGTACAGTCGCAAAGGGGTGATTGAGCGTGATTCTGAAATTGCTGTTCTCCCGATTGGTTATGCTGATGGGTACGACCGCCGCTTGAGTAACGGGGTGGGGAAGGTATTTGTGAAAGGACAAATCGTTCCAATAATCGGAAACATTTGCATGGACATGTGCATGATTGACATTACCGGTTTGCAGGTTTCCGTTGGCGACGAAGTGGAACTGATGGGCGAGCACATTCGTGTGAGCGATATTGCCGAAATCATCGGGACTATTCCGTATGAAATACTTACAGGAATATCGCAGCGTGTGAAAAGGGTTTATTTGCAGGAATAAGAAACTTCTTCGTTATCCCAGTTTACTTATTTTTTCCAATCTGTGGATGTCGAGAATCCGAATCTTGCGTCCATCGATGGCGATTACTTTTTCACCTGCAAAAGTTGACAAAGTGCGGATGGCATTCGATGTGGTCATGTTCGACAAGTTGGCAATGTCTTCGCGCGACAGATAGACTTTCAGTGTGGCGCCATCGTTTTCCCACCCGTATTTCTCTTTCAGGAGAAGGAGTGATTCAGCCAAGCGGCCACGGATGTGTTTTTGAGTGAGTGTAACAGTTCGTGCATTTGAAAATCCTAGTTCCCGTGCAAGTTTTTGTATCAGTTTGAGTGAAAAATTGGGATTCTTCAATAGCTTATTGAAAAGGTATTCGGGGCTTACGACACAAATGGTTGAGTCCTCAAGTGTAATAGCAGAACCTATATGCAACTCATCAGCCAACAATGCGCGATAACCAATAATTCCAAGCGGTTTGGTCATCCGAATGATTTGTTCCCGTCCACCAACGCCTTCTTTATAAATAATCACTTTCCCATCAACCAGAAACAAAAAGCTATTGGGTTTTTCACCTTCCTTAAAGATGAATTCATTTTTTTTATAATAAACCAGCGTAATGTTTTTCTGCAAATCCTCTTTTTCTTCAAGAGTCAGTGTACTGAAAATAGATTTTGGATTTTCAAATACTTCTTTCATCCCCATTTCATGACTCGCCATAGAAATAAAATTTTCATGTTCTGTAGCATCAAAGTTAAGTAAATTTGTCAAATATGAAAAAATGACGCATTTATTTTGCCGATGCCAAATTTCCCCGGGAATTAATTTTCATGAATTACATCGGCCGCAATTATTCAGGAATATCTTGCTACCAAAGGAATTCGCCGTCCAAAACCGAATGCCTTTGAACTGACCCTTATTATTGGCGGCGCCTGAAATCTTTTGTATTCGTTGTTATTCACCATTCTAACAGTTCGTAAAACGGTTGCTTCATCAAATCCTTTGGCTACGATTTCTTCGGGCGACAGGTTCAGTTCAATATAATCGAACAGGATTTGGTCGAGCATATCGTAGTCGGGCAACGAATCGGTGTCTTTCTGATCGGGCCGGAGCTCTGCCGAAGGTGGTTTCATAATGGTATTTTCCGGAATTATTTCCTGTTCGCGATTTATCCAGCGGGCCATTTTGAATATGTCGGTTTTATAAACATCGCCCAGCACCGAAAGTCCGCCGTTCATGTCGCCGTACAAAGTTCCGTACCCAACCGCACATTCGCTTTTATTGGTGGTATTGAGCAGTATATTGCCAAATTTGTTCGAAATGGCCATCAGCAAAATTCCGCGTGTCCGGGCTTGAATATTTTCTTCGGAAACATCGCTGGCCAAACCTGCAAACACTTCAGAAAGGCCTTGTTCAAAACTATCGACCATTGGCTGAATCGGAATCGTTTCATATTGAATTCCAAGATTATGGGCAAGTTGCAGTGCGTCGCTTACACTATGGTCCGACGAATACCGTGAAGGCATCAGCAAAACGCGCACATTTTCTTTGCCCAGCGCTTCAACGGCCAAAACAAGCACCAAGGCTGAATCAATTCCTCCGGATAAGCCCAGCGTGGCTTTTTTGAAACCCATTTTGGTGAAATAATCGCGAATGCCGAGAACCAGTGCATGATGTATTTTTTCGATGGTTTCGGTTTTGGGCTGAAGATTTCCTGAAGGAATTTCGGTGTCAATTATCCGGAAGTCTTCTTCAAAATAGTTCAGTTCTTCTTGAATGATGCCGTTTTTGTCTAGGAAGAATGAACCTCCGTCGAAAACCAGTTCGGTTTGTGCGCCTACCTGATTGACATACAGAATGGGCAATTGATATTTGATCGCATTTTTGATCAGAATATTTTTGCGCCAGTTTTCCTGATTGTAGGAGAATGGCGATGCGGACAGGTTAATTACCAAATCAGGATTTAAGGCAGACAATTCTTTCAACGGAGATAATTGATACAGTTTTTCGCGGCCAAACTCATTTTGCGTTTCCTGCTCGTCCCAAAGATCTTCGCAAATGGTGATGGCAAGTTTCTTTCCGCAGAAATCGGAAACCGAAAAATGTTTGTTGGGTTCGAAATGCCGGTATTCATCAAAAATATCGTAGGTCGGAAGCAGCGATTTGTTTACAATTTTCTGAACAGCTCCGTCGTACATGAAAAATGCCGAATTGAA
>CAMDGL010000221.1 GCA_945897845.1 Chitinophaga pinensis
TCGATTTTATGGTGTTCGTTTGTGCCTTCTGCCTGAATGTTCAGGTTTGACAACGAAGTATCTGAAAATGATTTGAAGAAATGAAAGAACATTTCGGTCGGCATTTCACCCACTTTTTCTCTCCGGAAATCAGCATTCCATACAATCCATGGGCGACCGCCAAAATCGAGTGCTACCTGTGCCAGACAATCGTCCATTGGCAAACAATAGCCATATCGTTCCACGCCACGTTTGTCCCCAAGTGCCATTCTGAAGGCTTCTCCAAGTGCCAGTGCTGTATCCTCAATAGTGTGATGTTCGTCTACTTCCAAATCCCCTTCCACCGAAATGGTCAGATTAACTCCTGAATGACGGGCAATCTGGTCAAGCATGTGATCGAAAAATCCCAGACCAGTATGAATATTTCCTTTGCCGGTTCCGTCCAGATTCAGCTCAACCTGTATTTTTGTTTCTTTTGTGTCTCGGACAACTTTTGCTGTGCGATCCGGAGCTGCAACTTTTGCATAAATCTCATCCCAATCGTTTGTAATTAAGGCACAGAAATCTGCCAATCCTTTTTCCTGAAGTTCGTTTGCCAACGAGCCGTCGTTGATCAGGATTCCTTTTGCTCCGAGGTTTTTGGCCAGTTGAATGTCCGTCAACCGATCGCCGATTACATAACTGTTGGCCAGATCGCAACTGCCATCCATGTATTTTCCCATCATGCCGACTCCCGGCTTGCGGGTTGATGTATTGTCGTGCGGGAAATGACGATCAATCAGAATGTCGTCAAAAACCACCCCTTCATTTTCAAAAGCCTTCAGCATTTTATTGTGCGCCGGCCAAAAAGTATCCTCCGGATAACTGGCAGTTCCCAAGCCATCCTGATTGGTTACCATCACCAGTTCGTACGAAAGGTTTTTGGCAATAAAATGCATATTCCGGAAAACCTTCGGCAAAAACTCCAGCTTTTCCAGCGAATCGATTTGCTCGTCAGCAGGTTCAATAATCAGGGTTCCGTCGCGGTCGATAAATAGAGCCTTTTTCATAAAAAAAATAAATTTCCAATAATGAATAATCAATATCCAATATCCAATTACTTGGAGAGCTTAGATTGCGCGGTTTTTACACTTTTTGCAAAAATTGCAATCAGTTCTTCATTTTCCTGAAGAACCGGCACTATGATTTCTTCTTTTAAAAGTCTTTTTCTGCGAAATATTTTCAAACAAACCTTTGTTTCCCGAAGTTCCTTTAAAAGAATTTGTATTTTGTGAATAAAATCTTTTTGAGATTCACCCGATTGAGCTTCACCATAAAGCAACGCAGGTGCAGTACAACTTCTGATTCCCTGATTTCCCAAATGATTTGCCAATTTTGTATTTGGAAGTATTTCAATAACATCACTTACCAATATTGCAAATTCAATTAGACGATCCTCCAAATCATAAATTTTCGCTTCCATAATGTGACATTTTTTGTTGGTTATTGGATATTCTAAATTCAATATTGGATATTATTCCCTTTTTAAATTAACTCCTTCAGCGCTTTTCTTAACTTTTTGTTTTCTTTTGGCGATCCAATTGTGATTCTCAAACAATCGTCACAAAGGGTAATTTTTGACCGGTCGCGGACAATGATTTTCTGATCGGTCAGATGCTCATAAATACCTCGCGCATCGTGCATTTTGACCAATATAAAATTGGCATCCGAAGGATAAACAACCTGCACAAAAGATAGTTTGAATAACTTCCGAACCATTTTATCGCGTTCTGCAATAATCGTTTTCACCCATTCTTCTTTTTCCTGAAGGTGATCCAATAATTCTATCGCTTTTTTCTGCGTCAGCATATTGATGTTGTACGGATATTTTATTTTGTTGAAAATGCGAATTATTTCAGGATGGGCAAACGCCATTCCCAGGCGAATTCCAGCCATTCCCCAGGCTTTCGATAAAGTCTGCAAAATAATCAGGTTTGCGAATTCGTCCAATTCCGGAAGCAAACTGCTTTCTGGCGAAAAATCAATGTATGCTTCGTCAACAACCACCAAACCATCGAATCCGGTGATGAGTTTCACAATTTCACCTTTGTCTAAAAGGTTAGCAGTAGGATTATTGGGCGAACAAATAAAAATTGCTTTGGTATAAATATTTGCTGCATCAAGTAATTTCTGAGCGCTGAATCCAAAGTCGTCGTTCAGTTTCACCTTCCGCAATTCAACATTGTTAATGTCGGCAGCTACCTGATACATTCCGTAGCTCGGATCAATGGAAACCACATTGTCAACTCCCGGTTCACAAAATGCGCGAAAAACAAGGTCGATCGGTTCATCACTACCATTTCCCAGAAATATCTTTTCAACAGCAATGTTTTTAATGGATGCTATTTTCTCTTTAACAGCCCATTGCATCGGATCTGGATACCGGTTGTAAGGTTTATTGAATGGATTTTCGTTGGCATCCAAAAAAACCTCCGCCTCACCCGAGAATTCATCACGGGCCGAGGAATAAGGTTTCAATGCCTTTATATTGTTTCGAAGTAGCTTTTCAAGTTCCATATTTTTTATTTAAAGCCTCCCCCCAACCCCCTCCAAAAGAGGGGGAGAAAGAACTGCAGTGATGATCGTTTTTCTATTTTCTTATTTCTTGTTCCTTATTTTTTATTCCTTATTTCGTTCAATCGCAATGACACAGCATTTTTATGTGCATCCAGAAGTTCCGCAGCAGCCATTGTTTCAATTGTCGGACCTAAATTCAGGATACCTTCCGGAGTAATTTCCTGAAAGGTAATTTTCTTCATAAAACTATCGAGATTTACACCGCTGAACGATCGTGCCCAGCCGTTGGTCGGCAAGGTATGATTGGTTCCGGAGGCATAATCGCCGGCACTTTCCGGAGTGTAATTTCCCAAAAATACGGATCCTGCATTGGTGATTTTTTCAGCCACTTCAATGTATTTTTCCATCGCAATAATCAAATGTTCAGGAGCATAGCCGTTGATTAGTTCAATCATTTCTGCCACATTTTCCAATACAATAGCCTGACTGTTTGTCAAAGCTTTTTTGGCAATTTCCTTACGGGGCAATTCATTCAACTGAGCAGCCAATTCCAGAACCACTTTTTCAACCAGCGATGCATCATTTGTTACCAGTACGACCTGACTATCGGGACCGTGCTCCGCCTGCGAAAGCAAGTCGGCTGCAATAAAAGCAGGATTTGCGGTCGAATCGGCCATTATAGCGACTTCCGAAGGACCGGCAGGCATATCGATTGCGACATCGCTGATACTCACCAATTGCTTGGCAGCCATCACATATTGATTTCCGGGGCCAAAAATCTTATACACTTTTGGCACACAATCTACTCCGTAAGCCATTGCGCCAATTGCCTGAATGCCTCCCAATTTATATATTTTCGAAACTCCAACCAGTTGAGCGGCAAACAATATTGCGGGATTAATTTTTCCGTCTTTGCCAGGTGGAGTGCACAAAACGATTTCCTTGCAACCGGCAATAATCGCCGGGATGGCAAGCATCAGAACCGTCGAAAACAGCGGAGCCGAGCCTCCGGGAATGTACAAACCAACTTTATCAATCGCTACAGCTTTCTGCCAGCAGGTTACTCCAGAAGTTGTTTCGATCCGTTTGGATACAGGAATTTGTGATTCGTGGAATTTCCGGACATTTGCAGCTGCAATGGTAATCGCCTCTTTGAGGGTATTGTCAACCAAACCGGACGCTTCCGATAATTCTTCAGCGGTCACAGTTAAGTTTTCAATAAAAACGCCGTCAAATTTCTCGGTGTATTTCCGTATCGCGTCAATTCCGGCGCTTCGAATTTCGGTTAATATTGCCTGAACCTGATTTCTAAGCTCACTAACGCTAAACGTCGGACGTTTCAGCAATTCATCCCATGTATTTCTCGGAGGATTGAAATAGGTTTTCATATCAAAGTTTAAAAAATCATTTTCTCAATAGGAATCACCAGTATTCCGGTAGCTCCGGCAGCCTTAAGTTTACCGATTATTTCCCAAAAATCTTTTTCATCAATCACAGAATGTACCGAACTCCAGCCTTCTTCAGCCAATGGCATCACAGTTGGACTTTTCATCCCGGGAAGATAGGATTCAATTTCAGCCAATTTATCGTTGGGGGCATTCAGCAAAATGTATTTTTTCTTTTCGGCACGCTGAACCGATTCCATTCGGAAAATCAATTCATCCAGAATTGCTTTTTTTGCTTCTGAAAGATTTGGATTGGCCACCAAAACAGCTTCCGACTTTACCACAACCTCAACCTCTTTCAGCCGGTTGCTTACCAAAGTACTGCCAGAACTCACTATATCGAAAATAGCATCTGCCAATCCAATTCCGGGAGCAATCTCTACAGAACCGGTAATTACATGAATTTCAGCAGTTATATTGTTCGTTCTGAAATAATCTTTCAGGATTTCAGGATAAGATGTGGCTATTTTTTTTCCGTTGAAATATTCAATTCCAGTGTATTCATGATCTTTCGGGATAGCCAGAGAAAGCCTGCATTTACTAAAACCGAGACGTTTGGCGATGACAACATTTTCCTTCTTTTCGAGCATTTCGTTTTCGCCAACAACTCCAATATCGGCCACTCCCATTGCAACGGCCTGTGGAATATCATCGTCTCGCAAAAACAAAGCTTCGATAGGAAAGTTTGTAGCTGCTGAAATAAGTTTTCGGCTACTCAAAGGAAGTTTTATCCCGGATTCATCAATCAGTTTCAACGAATCTTCATTTAACCGGCCTTTGGTTTGAATAGCAATTTTTAAAAGTCCTTCCATTTTCAGTTTTTGTTTAAATCAAAAAAGGCCTACCATAGTGGTAAGCCTTCTTATTGGGTTAATATTTTAAAAAACATCAAAACAATTACTGCCTACCTGCGGATAGAATCACATGATGATGGCCGTAATGTGTAATTGTGTTGTTCATTTCTGTTTTTAATAAGCTGCAATTATAGTTATAAATTGAAACTAAAACAAGTATCCAAATTACAGATTTATTGAATTTACGTTTTATTAATATTAAAAACTCAGACTCATCGATAATTAGAAAGTTTAAAATGAATAATGTCAGACTCATTTAAGCAAAAGTTTTATGTCCTGTCCTAATGTTTATAAATAACCAGTTTTGAAATTTGAAAGGATTGTGTATGTTTGTACAATCGATTGCAAAACTTAACTAAAATCTACTGAAATGACAAAACCACTTTCTTTTCTTCTGGTAATCATGCTTGTTGGCATGACCGTATTTTCAAAAAATCAAAAAGACAAAAGTTTCAAGCCTAAAGAAATTAAAAAGGCAATGACTACAGCCGCCATGTGGCAATTGGCCAACCCAAAACACAATTTATGGGATTGGACGAATGGAGCTTTTTACGCAGGTATTTCGGCCGCATACAAAACTACCGGAGACAAAAATCTCTTGAATGCCATGATTGAAATGGGTGAGAAAAATGAGTGGAAACCAGGCCCAAGATTAGAACATGCCGATGATCATGCCATTTGTCAAACCTATCTGGATGTTTACCGGATTAAGAAGGATCAGAAAATGATTGCCCCGTTTATCGAACAGATGGACAAGTTTCTGACAACTCCGTATCAACCAAAAGGAATTCAACAAATTACCTGGTGGTGGTGCGATGCATTGTTTATGGCTCCTCCCGCTCTTGTTAAATTATCAATGATTACCGGCGACAAAAAATACATGGAACGAAGCGACAAGCTATTCCACGAATGTTACGATTTGCTGTATGACAAAGAAGAACATTTGTTTGCCAGAGATTTGGGCTACGTAATAAAAGGTGACACAAAGGATCGCAGAGAAGCCAATGGTAAGAAAATATTCTGGTCGAGAGGAAACGGTTGGGTAATGGGCGGCCTGGTTCTGGTTTTAAGCGAATTACCAAAAGACTACGCAGAACGTCCGTTCTATGAAAAATTGTACAAAGAAATGGCTGAAAAAATCGTCACCCTTCAGCAGGAAGACGGACTTTGGAGAGCAAGTTTGCTTGATCCTGCGTCCTATCCGGGCGGAGAAGCCAGCGGTTCGGGTTTTTATACTTATGCTCTTGCCTGGGGAATTAACAACGGTTTGTTGAGTAAAGACAAATATCTTCCGGTAGTTCAAAAGGCATGGAAAGGCATGAATACCCTGATTCAACCCGATGGACATGTTGGTTGGTGTCAGCCAATTGGAGCCGATCCGAAAAAGAACTTTGCTGCTGAGAGTTGGGAAGTATATGGAACCGGAGCATTTTTGTTAGCTGGCAGCGAAGTAATAAAATTGAAGAAATAAACTTCGGTACGTTAAAAAATGTCAAAATACGCTGAATATTTATGCAAAAAAAGTTCGGATTTTATAAGATAACAAAAAATGTAGTTTCTTTGCAGCATAGTACAGGTCACCAAAGTAGGGAAACCGAAAATTATAAAAATGCGTGATTAGCTATGCAAATAGCTATGTTTTTATCAACCTTCTCAAATGGTTGATCTTGTTTGTGGTAGAAAAGCCGGCCAGAGGGTCGGCTTTTCTTTTGTACAATTTTAGGGGAGC
>CAMDGL010000222.1 GCA_945897845.1 Chitinophaga pinensis
TCAGGTGTGTCGAGCGCTTCAATCCGTCCGGCGTTCATAATCGAAACGCGGTTACAATATTCGGCTTCGTCCATGTAGTGAGTGGTTACGAAAACAGTGATGCCCCGATCGGCTGCCTCGTAAATCAAATCCCAGAATTTGCGTCGGGTAATCGGATCGACGCCTCCGGTGGGTTCGTCTAAAAACACAATTTTTGGGTCGTGAAAAATAGCCACCGAAAAGGCCAGTTTCTGTTTCCAACCCAATGGCAGCGAACCTATCAGCGAATCTTTGGCCGATTCAAGTCCCAGATCTTTAAGTAATTTTTGTTGTTTCTCTTTTCGGTCGGATGGAGAAATTCCATAAACTCCGGAGAAAAACCGGATGTTTTCGGCAACAGTCAAATCTTCGTAAAGCGAAAACTTTTGGCTCATGTAGCCAATGTTTCGCTTTACTTTTTCGGTCTCTTTATAAATGTCAAAGCCAGCCACTTTTGCTTCGCCTGAAGTAGGAGAGGAGAGCCCGCAAAGGATTTTCATGGCAGTTGTTTTTCCGGCACCGTTGGCTCCCAGAAATCCAAATATTTCACCCTGATACACATCAAAATTCAAGTGGTCGTTTGCCACGAACGAACCGAATCTCTTAACCAGGTTGCGTACTTCAATTACTTTTTGATTAGCCTCCCCCAACCCCTCCAAAGGAGGGGAGTTTTGATGCAAATCAGGATAAGAGTTCATAAACAGATAATTTTAATTTGTCAAATCAGTATAGCAAAAAGTCTCCCCTTCGGGGAGATTTAGAGGGGCTTCTATTGCTCTTTTAGCAGCTCCATAAACACATCTTCAATCGTAGGTGCAATGTCAAGAACTTCCAGGTTTTCATGATTTTTTTTCATCAGATAGTTTTCAAATTCTGTTGCCTCCACTTCGTCGTCTTTTCCGGTTACGTGGAGATATTGTCCGAAAGCATAAGCCGAATCTGTTTTTTCGTATGAGCGCAAATCCAGAATCAGGCGGTGCATGTCTTTCGATTTTATAGCATACAATTTCCGGGTGTAGTTTTCAACCAGTTTTTGTGGAGTATCAATATCCAGCACTTTCCCTTTTTGCATCAGCGCCACACGATTACAAAGCATCGCCTCGTCCATATAAGGAGTTGAAACTAAGATTGTGATCCCTTTTTGCTGAAGGTTTTTAAGCATTTCCCAGAACTCCTTGCGCGAAACGGCGTCAACACCGGTGGTTGGTTCATCCAAAATCAGGATTTCAGGTTTGTGGATCAGGGCACACGATAAAGCCAGTTTTTGTTTCATTCCTCCTGAAAGTTTTCCGGCCAAACGTTTTTTAAACGGCTCAATCTGAATGTAAATATCCCGGATCAAATCGTAATTTTCGGCAACTGTGGTTTTAAAAACGGTCGCAAAAAAGTTAAGGTTTTCTTCCACAGTTAAATCCTGGTATAAGGAGAACCGCCCCGGCATGTACCCCACCATGTTCCTGATTTTCTTGTAATCTTTTATAACATCGCACCCGTTCATAGTCGCCGTGCCTTCATCCTGAATGAGTAAGGTCATCAGAATGCGCATTAGGGTTGTTTTGCCTGCGCCATCCGGGCCAATCAGGCCAAACAGTTCGCCTTTCTGCACTTCCAGCGAAATATCGGTTATGGCTTGAACGTCCTTGTATGATTTGCTGATATGTTGAATACTGATTGAAGCCTCCCCCAATCTAAAGCCTCCCCCAACCCCTCCGAAGGAGGGGAGAGAAGAACCGAGATGCGGTGATTTATTTTTTGAATTTGTATTCATAGTTAAATGAGTAAATGTTCAGAACTTTTAAAGCCTGACTCCCTTCTCCTTTTGGGAAAGGGCTGGGGATGGGGGCTTTTTATTCCTCCCCTTCGGGGAGGTTAGGAGGGGCCGAACACTATTTCCCCCGGCATCCCGATTTTCAAACTTCCATCGTTGGGGACAACTATTTTTACAGCATACATCAGTTTTACCCGCTCTTCTTTCGTTTGAATGATCTTTGGCGTGAATTCTGATTCCGACGAAATCCAACTGATTTTTCCGGAAAGGGATTGCATTTCTTTGGCTCCCGAATCAATCATAACCTTTACCTCATTTCCTAATTTTACATTCGATAACTGTGCGCCTGAAACGTAAACTTTCAGTTCCAGATTCGATAGATCAGCCATTTTTAGAACCGGTTTGCCGGGTGTTGCCAGCTCTCCGGTTTCCAAATAAGTTTCAAGAACAGTTCCTTTATTTGGGCTTTTTATCTGGCATTTGGTCAGTTGTTCGTTCAGTAAATCGAGTTGCCGTTTTACGACTTCCATTTCGCTGGCAATCAACTGAAACTGTGTATTTGTTGCTGAAACCTGTTTATCCAATACATTTAGTTGTCCGTTAATATCGTCCATTTGCTGCTGGGTTGCAGCTTGGTCGGCAAACATTTTGGCAATACGTTGCTGCGTAGTTTGAACGTTTTTCTTTTGCTCTTTCAGCACGTTGATTTGAGCAGTCACATTTTGCTTTTTTGTATCGCTGGCTACCAACTGAGCTTCAGTTTGCAATTTCTTCAAGATAATTTCGGTAGTATCGATTTGGGCAATCAGGCCGTCAGTTTCAAGCTGATCACCTTGCTTCACTTCCATCGAAAGTAATTTGCCGGCAGTTTCCGAAGAAACAATGGTTTCAACTGCCTCAAAGTTTCCGAAGGCATCCGATTTTTTTTCGCCGTTTTTGCAAGCTCCAATTATCAGGAGCGACAGTGCAATGATTTGTAATTTCTTCATTTGTCTATAATTTGAAGCCCCCTCCAAACCTCCCCCAAAAGGGGAGGCTTAAAAAAAGCAATGTGATTATTTTTCGCTATATTTTCATTATTCTTGCTTTCAAACCTTTTCCCAAGGGCGTTGCTCCTGGGAATTGATATTATCCCCTTTTCAGAGCAAATCCCTATTCAACCGATGACACAATCTTTCCCCCTTTGGGGGAATAAGAAGGGGGCTGCTATTGGTTTCCCCTGATATTTTTAAGTTTGATCAGAGCTTCCTTTAACTGGATTTTATGTGTTTCGAGCGTTAGTTTGGCGGTTGTTTCGGCATTCAAATCCTGAATATAATCAGCCGTGGTAATGGTTCCGTTTTCAAGTTTCGACGCCGAGGTTTTGGTGATTCGTTCGCGAACCTGAATTAATTCCTGATCGCTTTTCAGGAGTTGTGTGAGTTGGTCGATTTGTTTATTTTGCTGATCGGTGGCCAAATCAATGTTCCGGACAAAGTTTTCCTGCCTGGTTTGGACAATATCCTGCTGAAGTTTCAACACTTGTTGCTGACGTGAGGTGTTTTTCCAGTCCAGCACATTCCAGTTGAAACCCAGACCAATCAGGTAATAGGTGTCGAATTTATTATTCAGCATGTTCAGTCCGGGTTTTCCATAACCAGCCTGCCCAAATCCGAAAAGTTTTGGATTACGTTGCTTTTTCAATATTTCAGAATTGGCGTTTAACAGATCATTTTGTTTGGCAAAAAGATCCAGCTCGGGACGCATCAGCGGTTTGTCCAACAGAATTGGTTCGGTAGTTAGAGTCAGGTTTTGCATCTGATTGCTTTCTTTCCCGGTAAGAATGGCTAATGCAGACAGAACGGTTTCCCGATTACTCTTTAATTCGAGCACCAGTTGATTGGTTTTAATCTGCTCGGCCAACAACTGATCGAGTTCGGAGCCCAGAACCATTCCGTTTTTAACTGCTGATTCTACAATTTTCTGTCGTTCGCTTAGCGTTTCAGCTTTCTTTTCCAGAATTTTCAGGTTTTCCTGAATCAGAAAAGAGGTGAAATAAAACTGATTGACCTTTTCTTTGACCTGGTACAGTTCAACCTCAATCTGCGACTGATTGCCCGCATTCTCGGTTTCGTTGATCAATTCTTTTGCCTTGCTCAATCCTCCGTCCCATATAGTTTGTTTTAGGTCGAGGTAAAATTTGTACTGGTCTTTGTCAACTGTCGGAATATTTACCCCCGGCATTGAAAGTGCGATTTTGGTTACATCCGATTGGTAAGTCGCTTGTCCGTTCAAGGTAACCTGCGGTAAAAAAGAGGTCGAATTGTTCTCGTTTTTCAGGTCAAGAATCTGCTGGTAAAGACCCGACTGTTTTAAAACCGGATGGTTTTCGCGTGCCCATGTTTGGCATTGTTCCAAAGTCACCGTTTCCTGAGCCATCAGCAGATGGAAGGGTAAAAGCAGTGCAATGAACAGGAGTTTAATTGTTTTCATTTGCAGTAAAATTTGCAGCCCCTCCCAAACCCTCCCCGAAAGGGAGGGCTTAAAAAAGGCGAGTTCAACATTTTCTTTTTTCAAAATCATCCTCTTTTGTGTGAGAGATTTTCTCGTATTCATTTCATGTATTTTATTTGTATGTTTTCGAATTAACTTGTCTATATGGTTTTAGCGTATTACGATGGCATCGATCACGAACTTTTTAATTACTGCTGCCCGTTCCGCATAAAAAGCTTCGAGTGCAACCTGATCGTCTTTAAAAAGTACAAAGCTGACCAATGGCCGGGCTGCGAATGGAAAAATACACATCGAAATGATGTTGGCAGCCAAATGCCGCGGGGGCATTTGAATGATTTCTCCACGATCCATGGCAAATTGAATGTGATCAAATATCGCTTGCGGATTTAAGCCAAATTTGATAACGATTTTGAATAGTCCTGACGGATCGCGGCTTAGTTCTTTCATTACAAAACCTGGAATAAAAGGATGTTTAATCAATAAATCGATGTAGGCATCAATGACCTGTTCAATTTTGGTTACAATCGGTTCTTCGGATTGCACAATCCGGGTGATTTTTGGAAAGGCGAATTTGATGATTTCGGCAAAAATAGCTTCAAATAATCGTTCTTTCGATCTGAAATAGTAATGCAATAAGGCTTTATTAATTCCTGCTTCGTCAGCAATTTCCTGCATCCGTGCTCCTTCCATTCCTTTGGTAACAAACACATTCTTTGCTGCTTCCAGAATTTTATCTTCGGTACTGTCTTTTTTTATTTCCATTTTACTTTTGAGTTTAACTATTTGGTTAAATCATGCGGTCAAAAGTAAATTCTTCAATTCAATTTACCAAATATTTTAACCATGAAATTTAACCGTCTGGTTAAATAAATTTTTAATTAACAGGAATCCAGTATGTTGAGTTAGTTTGTTGCGATATGAAAAATTCATAAAACAGTTCCGGGCATACCTTTTAAAATTTAAGGTACACCCGGAAATTATTTAAGTAAGCCAAACTCAGGTAGCTTATTTCTTGCTGATTACCAGCTTTTGATGAAAGGCTTGGTTGTTATTCATCATTTTGACAATATAAACACCTTCCGGAATTCTTTCAAGATTTAAATCAATGGTTTGCTTTCCTGACATATATTTCCTGCTGCCAACCGACATGACTGTTTTTCCGGAGATATCAATTAACGTGATGCCAATGTCACTTGCTGTTTTGCAGGTGAATGATATGCTACATTGATTTTTTGCAGGATTTGGAAATATCTGTAATTCAGAATAAAAATCATTGATGTCTCTCACAGCTGTTTTTAAATCAATTGTGGTGATTGCCTCTGCGGTTGTTTTCATCGGCTCAACAAAGCCAATGCTGTCTATTGCTTCAGAGAAAAACTTATATTTTGAACCATCTTTCCCTGTGAACTTTGCATTGCCGGAAGTAGAAGCAACTTTCCAAAGTACATATTCCTTGTCGTTGGTGGAAACAAAAATGTTGAATTTGGAAATTTTGCTTCCAAAGTCATCACCAGTCCATGAAACCGTAAAAATACTGTCGCGTTGACTTCCCTGCAGCGCAGCAACCGAACTTACCGGAGTCATAGCATCTATCCGGTTTTTATAAGTGTTGGTAAGGATGGGCGCATTAAAGTCGAAAACGATGCTTGCGCGGTTGCTGATGAGGTCGCCGTGTTTTACCGTATTCTTCATCTTGCAACTGAAAGTTACATTTCCTTCGCCTTCAGGGCCGGTAACATTGGGTGGCAAAAATCCCATGTCAGGATCTTCGGTGAGTTCCATTGTAATTCTGTCAAGCGAATGGAAATCCCAAGATACGATGCCTTTTATGGTGTCGAGCTTGCCGTGTGCCTGCACAATAATATTTTTCTTAGGATACAGATCAACCAAAATCTGGAACTCTTTCGCGAATTCCTGAACCTTTGCAGTTGTTTCACCAAAAGTTACAGAAGAAAAGCTGAAGGTTTTCAAATCGAATTTGTTAATGTCGAGCGTATCGGTTACAAAAACTTCGAGTGCCGAAGCCTCAGCCGTTTTTTTGTTTTCAAAGAAGATGGTATAATTAAGGTTTCCATCTTTAGAGATGTACCGTTCAGCAGTATATCCGCGCGGTCCAATTTTTTCATTCGGATCAAAGGATGTTACACCCTTGCTATCCAACTTATTCTGTGATTTTTTCTTGAATTTTCGCCAGCAACCCTGGGTTGCATCATATCCGTCTTTCATGTCAATACCCA
This sequence comes from Chitinophaga pinensis, assembly GCA_945897845.1. Classification (GTDB taxonomy): domain Bacteria; phylum Bacteroidota; class Bacteroidia; order Bacteroidales; family Prolixibacteraceae; genus Aquipluma. The sequence continues at coordinate 6,517 of CAMDGL010000222.1, forward strand.
TGTTTACCAAGCCAATTCCAAGATTGACTGCCTGACCGACTCCGGG
>CAMDGL010000223.1 GCA_945897845.1 Chitinophaga pinensis
AAACAATTGATTTGGTTACCGAGGTGAAAATATCGAGGAAGGAAATGGTTTTAAATGCGTTCTGGTAAAAGCTGATCATGCTGCTTGTTTCTTCGGCATGAACATTCAGATATGAACCGTAAAGCGCGACAAAGCTGCAATACAAAGCCAGCACCGGAATAGTAATGGTGGTTGCCAGCACTCTGGTCACTACCAGATATTTATATGGGTTGATTGCAGATACTTCCATCGCATCTATTTGCTCGGTTACTTTCATCGAGCCAAGTTCGGCGCCAATTCCGGAACCTACTTTTCCGGCACATATCAGTGCGGTAACCAGCGGCCCGAGTGCTTTTACAATGGCAATACCGATCAGGGAAGGAAGCCAGGATGTAGCACCAAAATCTTCGAGCGAAGGACGCGATTGTTTGGTGAAAACGATGCCGACTATAAAACCTGTAAGCGAGATTAACGGCAAGGATTTTAACCCGATTTCGAAACTCTGATTGATTACTTCGCGAAGGTGAAACGGTCTTTTGAATACTTCCTTAAAAAAGAGACCCGTAAATTTCCACGCTTTATGGACCCCGATAAAGTAATCGTCGAGCCTTCTTGTGATGATGTATTTTTTTGTTTTTTTAATTGTCATTTAGCTTATTGGAATTATAGCTGCAAAGTTGAAAATTACAGCCAATATATGTGTTATAAAATAAGTTAAATAATTTACATCATTTATAAAAAAAGACCGCCCTTGCTGGGAACGGCCTTTCTTACACTAACTCTCTCTTAAACTCAAATCTAACCTAAAACCTATATCCTATTGACAGACCGAAGCCTGTATTTTTTGCTGTTGCGTCTTCATCAGTGTCAATATCAAGCATACCGAATTGGGTATCCAACTGTAAAAACATCCCGCTGGCCATTTCATAACCGAAGAAAATATTAGCGCCTGCATCGAATGCATTATAATCTACACCTCTTTCATAAGTGATATCGTTACCCTGAAATACTTTTTTGCCGCTGATACCATAAGCCGCATAAGGTCCAAACCCAAGCATTACAAATCCGTTGCCCAATGCACCTTTGTAAACAAGGTTCAAAGGCATCTCAATATAATTGAGTTTGGTTTCGTCGGTGAATTCGCTGCCTAAAATAGTATAAGTACTTTTTGCTCCTTTTATGGCATACATCAATCCGGGTTGAAAATAGAATTCCGGAGCAATTGGTATCTGAACATTAACACCACCATGGAAACCTAAAAGCATGTCGTTTTCAAGTTTGTCACCGCTCGAAAGTTTTCCGTTCAAATTCTGAAAATTTACTCCGCCTAAAATGCCAAATGACATTTTACCTGGTTCCTGAGCAATCGCAAATGACGCTGAAAGCACAAGAATTAATACAATTGATAATAGTCTGTTTTTCATCTTCTAATTTTAAATGATAATTTCTGTAAATTAATTGTTTAACATTCTGATTAATTACCGGCTTCTTTTTCTGCTTCTGCTTTCATTTTTTCATTGGCAGTGATCAAAAATTCAACCCTGCGGTTCTGACTACGTCCATCTTCGGTACTGTTGTCATACTTTGGAAGGCTTTCACCAAATCCTTTAATTCGTACCCGGCTGTAACTGATTCCCTTGCCGGTTAAATAACCTGACACTTCGCCGGCACGTTGTTCCGACAGATTACGGTTGTATGCTTCACTACCTTTGCTATCGGTATGTCCCTGAACTTCGATATCCGTATCAGGATAAACGTTCAAAACCTTTACCAGTTTTTCAAGGTTGACTTTTGCATCCGACGAAAGGTTCGAGCTGTCAAATCCAAATAGTACGTTGCTGCTAAATTCAACAACGATGCCTTCGCCTACGCGTTCAACTTTTGCATCGGGCACGGTCTGCTCTATTTCCTTAGCCTGTTTGTCCATTTTATGGCCAATTACAGCTCCGGTTGCACCACCGACAGTAGCACCTATAATTGCGCCCAGTCCGGTATTTCCGGCAACTTTACCTATAATAGCTCCCATTGCACCGCCGGCAACAGCTCCCACGGCTCCGCCTTTTTGCGTTTTATTTAACGACGCACAACTGGAAAACAACAATGCTGTACTTAATACAATGACCATACTTGTTCTAAACTTTTTCATGATAAATTTTTTAAGGTATTCGATTTCATAAATGTCTTCAATTTTGTAACGGCAAAGATATAGCGTTCAAAAAACTCAGGAGTTACATAACTTTTGAGAAGAGTTACAACATTCACACTTTTCGGATTGTGTGAATAATGTAACTCTTAAACGGAATTATGTAACGATCTTAAATACAAAGAACCTGATATTTGCAGAGTGAAAATTCTTTCACTCCTAAGAAATATAAAAATGAACACTACTGAAATGAACGGAAATTGGAATGAACTGAAAGGTAAACTAAAACAGAGATTTGCAATTTTAACTGACAATGATCTTTTGCTTGTTGAAGGCAAAAATGAGGAATTGATGGGAAGACTCCAGACAAGGCTTGGTAAAACAAAAGAAGAACTTGATAAATTAATATCAGAGCTTTAATAAAATAAACATATAAAAAACAATTATGAAAAAATTACTTTTACTATCATTGATTTTAGCTTTTACAGTGACTTTAAATGCGCAAACGTCCGACAAAAAATGGGGCCTTGGCATTGGTGTAGGAGCTTATGGCACTATTACTGATAACGGCGGCTTGGGATTTATGCCTGAATTGTATTTAAGCAGGTATCTCAGTCCACGTTTAGACCTGATGCTGAAAGGCGACGCAGGTTTGTTCAGATCTGATCTGAAAAGCAACCTGGATTTAGTGAACCCTTTCCTGAATTTGCGTTACAAGTTTAGCGACGAAACAAAAAATTTCCGTCCTTATCTATTAGCAGGTCCTGGCGTTTTATGGGACAATTCAGAAACGGGATTGAATTTTAATGCAGGTCTTGGAGGCAAATTCTACTTCAATCCAAACACGGCTTTGTTTGTTGAAGCTGGTTATATTCACTCTATCGATGTAGAAAGAGGTACAGAAACTGTTTCGGATAAATTCCTCAAAGCGACTGTAGGACTTGAATTCGACTTTGGAAAAGTAAAAGATTCGGACATGGATGGAGTTTCGGACAAAAAAGACAAATGCCCGAATACACCGGCAGGTGTTGCTGTTGACGAAAATGGCTGCCCGCTTGATACTGATGGTGATGGAGTTGCCGATTACATCGACGATTGTCCTACCGTTGCCGGTTTAACTTCTTTGAAAGGTTGCCCGGATGCTGACGGTGACGGTGTTGCCGATAAAGACGACAAATGTGCCGACACTCCAAAAGGTTGGAAAGTGGACGCAACCGGATGCCCGCTCGATAAAGATAAAGATGGAGTTGCCGATTCAATCGACAAATGTGCTGATACACCAGCCGGAGTTGTTGTTGACAAAAACGGTTGCCCGATTGATACCGATGGCGACGGAGTAGCCGATTACCTTGACGAATGTCCTACCGTTTCAGGACCAAAAGAAAACAAAGGTTGCCCGGTAATTGAAAAAGCTGCGGAAGTATCTCCTGAAATGATGATCGAACCGGTTTATTTTGACTATGACAAATCGAATGTTCTTCAGGTTGAAAAAGCAAAAATTGAAAAACTGGTCAATTTATTGAAATCGAACACCAATTACAATGTTGACCTGACCGGTAATGCCGACAGCAAGGGTACTGAAGAATACAACATGAAACTTTCGGAACAACGAATTAATTCGGTTGTTAAATCAATCACCTCTTCGGGAGTAAAAGCGGTTCGTATTTCGAAACAAAAACCACTTGGTGAAACAAGTCCTGCTGCAACAAACGACACAGAAGAAGGTCGCGCACTGAACCGCAGGGTTACATTTGAAGTTATCAAGACAAAATAATCACTATCATTTTTATAGTTGAAGTCCATGCCATCTCCCGGCATGGACTTTTTTATGCTCATCTGCCGCGTCTGTCTTTACCTTTTCCAGAATATCCGGTATTGATCAGGGTTGGAGTATCATGCCAGGCTGTTCCGTCTCCCAGTTGACCCACACTATTGTATCCCCATGCCCACAGTTTTCCCAACTCATCGATGGCTAAAGTGTAATTAAAACCGGTTGATACATTTTTAAACTTTGTACCCGATTTGATAAGTACCGGACTTGAATGATCGGTTGTTGTACCATCTCCCAACCTGCCATATTTATTGTAACCCCAAGTCCAAAGATTGCCTGATTCATCAATGGCAGCAGAATGAACAGATCCTGCATCTGACAGTTTAAATTTCGTTCCATCCTTGACCGACACCGGTTTTGTCATCGATATTGCAGCACCATTGCCAAGCTTTCCATATTCATTGCTTCCCCAGGCCCATAAATTCCCCGATTCATCAATCGCCAGGGTATGCGAATAATAGGTTGATACTGTCTTGAATTTTATGCCGGCTTTAATCTTTATTGGCAGCGATTTTTCTGTATTCGTACCATCTCCCAGTTGTCCCGATTTATTCATTCCCCAGGCCCAAAGATTGCCCGATATGTCGATGGCCATTGCGTAAGTTGTACAAGCTGAAACGAATTTAAATTTCTCGCCTGATTTAATATTTAAAGGCAGTATTTTGGTAGAAGTTTTACCGTCGCCTAACTGCCCGTAACCCCAGGCCCACAGATTGCCCGTTTCGTCAATAGCCATACTGACAGAAGAACCCGCCGATATGCTTTTAAATTTTGTGCCGGGTTTAACCCTTGCCGGACTATTCTTGTCATCAGTGGTTCCATCACCCAACTGTCCGTAGTAATTATATCCCCAGGCCCACAAATTTCCCGATTCATCAATGGCCAGACTGGTGTTAAATTTTCCGGCAGCAATCGCTTTAAATTTCATTTCCGACCAAATTTTTTCCGGGACATTTTTCCCGTTTTTGGTTCCATCGCCCAGTTGTCCGTGAGAATTGGCACCCCATGTCCACAAATTTCCGGATTCATCAATGGCCAGTGAGTGTTCATTACCAGTTGATACGTTTTTAAATTTCGTGCCCGATTTAATATTTACCGGCAACGATTTTCCTGAAGTGGTTCCGTCGGCAAACTGTCCGTTTTCATTGGTTCCCCAACCCCATAGTTTTCCCGATTCATCGATGGCCATGGTGTGATTGTACCCACCGGTTACCGATCTGAATTTTGTTCCTGATTTGATATTCACCGGTTGCGGTTTTGGCGAAGTAGATCCATCACCTAACTTTCCAAATCCATTGTACCCCCAGGCCCAAAGATTGCCCGATTCATCAATGGCCATGCTGTTGGAAGATCCTGCCGATGCAACCTTAAATCTTCCACCTGAACTTATCTGAATTGGACTGGATTTATTGACATCGCTGTCGTCGCCCAACTGACCGGAAGAATTTCCTCCCCACACCCACAGGTTATTCAGTTCATCAATGGCCATGCTGTGCCCAAATCCAGCCGAAACAATTTTAAATCTTGTCCCTGATTTTACTTTTGCAGGAGTTGACTTATCAACGGTGGTTCCAATTCCTAACTGACCATACATATTGTGTCCCCATGTCCACAGGTTCCCGGCCTCATCAATGGCCATGCTGTGAGCCGTACCTGCTGAAATATATTTGAACTTTGTTCCGGATTTGATCTTTGCGGGAGAAGCCTTGTCAGAAGTCGTGTTATTTCCTGATTGTCCTTTGCGATTCAAACCCCATGACCATAAATTTCCAGATTCATCGATGGCTAAAGTATGAGAATTATAAATTGAGACCGCCTTGAATTTTGTACCAACCTTTATCGGCATTGGTGTGGAGGTATTTTCCGAAATGTTTTCAATGCCCAATTGTCCTGAATTATTGGTGCCCCAACCCCATAGATTGCCGGATTCATCAATGGCCATACTGTAATCAAACCCGGCAACGGCGATTTTAAATTTTATTTCCGGCATAATCTGTACAGGTATGTATTTTTCCTGAGTTGTACCATCACCCAACTGACCGCTGTAATTATAACCCCAAGCCCACAAACTCCCCGATTCATCAATGGCCAGCGTGTGATAGGCCCCTGCTGAACAATTCATTATTTTCTGATCGTAGAAATCAATGGCATTTACAACCGATGCTACCTGTAATACAATGCTTAAAAGAAACAGCCTTTTCATAATGAGTTTCAAGATTGAATAAATGTTGTATTTCTAAATGTTCAAATTCATAAACGGACGATGTTTTCTGAAAGTGCTTAAATTCTGATTTATTCTAAAATATTCCAAATGTGTGAAAGTTGCAACTCTGAATATTAATTGTGCAACACTCTGCGAATTTAAAGGCTTCACCTTTGCTGGCAGTATTTAATTCAAAATAAAACAGATAAAATGAAACACTTTTTACTTTTTGTAATTATTTCAGTTGCCCTGTTGGCTTTTCCGGATAAAAATTTCGGACAAGCGCCAAACCTGGGAACTGCGGCTGATTTTGTTCTTTTTTCGACGAATGGTGCAGTTAGCAACACAGGCCTTTCGCAAATTACCGGCAATGT
>CAMDGL010000224.1 GCA_945897845.1 Chitinophaga pinensis
AAAGCCGGGGCAGGTGATTTTTATTTTATTAATTCTGAATTATTTCACGGTGTGCGCAATGCAAACGATGAACCGTGCACCTATTTTGCTTTTAAGTGGAAATAAAAACATTACACAAATGAAGATCCTTTCTGCAATTTTAATGATCACTCTTTGTTCCGGTTTTGTTTCCGGACAGGCAAATTTTAATACGTTGACCTGGAAGCAAAATCTGGCCTACAATTCTTATCTGATTCGCGATGTGCACCGGCAATACGCCGATCGTCAGGAAGAACTGGGCAATGCTTTGCAGTCGAAGGAAACGATTTTCAAATACCGCGATGAGTTGCGGAATAGATATATAACTATTTTGGGCAATTTTCCTGAAAAGCAAAATCTGAATCCGAAGGTTCTGGGAACGTCTCAGCAGAAGGGTTTTCGGGTCGAAAAAATCATTTTCGAAAGCCTTCCAAAGCGATATGTTACTGCAAACCTTTATTTACCCGAAGGAAAAGGTCCTTTTCCGGCGTCACTCGAATTGTGCGGTCACGGAATGGGCGGAAAATTGGGTTCGGCTGAAGCTGTGCTCATGGCATTAAACGGCATCGCCGTGTTGGTTGTCGATCCCATCGGTCAGGGTGAGCGCGTTCAATTGCTCGACGAAAATGGTAAGCCATCAACCCGCGGAGCCACTACCGAACACACTTTGCTAAATGCTGGCTGTAACTTGTTGGGAAGCAGTCTGGCCGCTTGGGAATGGTGGGACAACCATCGTGCGATTGACTATCTGGAAACCCGTCCCGACATTGATAAAACCCGTTTGGCAGCTTACGGCAGTTCAGGTGGCGGTACACAAACAGCCTACTTGATTGGATTGGAAGACCGCTTGAAAGTTGCTTCCATCTGTAGCTACTTTTCACAACGTGAACGGGTTTTGGAACTGAGTGGCCCGTCCGATGGATGCCAGCATGTTCCGGGAGAGGGAAGTGCCCGCATCGAAATTGCCGACTGGGTGGTGATGTTCGCGCCAAAACCTGTTTTAATCATGTCAGGTTTGTACGATTTTGTGGATTATCAAGGAGCAGTGGAGGGTTCGCAGGAACTGCAAAAAGTGTATGGAAAGATGGATGCGACAGATGCTTTCAAGCTATTTACGGCAGAAAGCGGTCACGGAATGCCAAAAGTGAAACGCGAAGCATTGGCAACGTGGTTTCGTACGTGGCTTTGTAACGATTCGACACCGGTTCGCGAAACCGAATCAATCCGAGTTCCTGATGCTGATTTGATGTGCACCTCAACCGGGCAGGTGAATACAGCCTTTTCCGATGCGGTTTCCGTAACGAAATACAATCAGGATCTTGCTGCGGAACTCGCCGGTGAACGTGCTAAATTTATGCAGGAGGACGAAGCAATTGTTCGGCAAAAGGTACTCAGTCTTTTGGGGATGGGTTTACTTCAGGAAAAAATTGCTCCGGAACAAACCGGATACCTTAAGGTAAGAACCTTCGATATTTACAAGTATCAGATTGTCAGAAAAGGAGAAATGCCTGTGCCATGCGTGGTGGTGATGCCCGAAAACATTGCTCCGACCGGGAAAGTGGTGCTTTGCCTGAATGAAACCGGAAAAGAAACAATTCTGAATGATGAAACAATACTGAATAATCTGGCCAATCAGGGCGATATTTTGGTGGTAGCCGATTTGCGGGGATATGGAGAAACTTCAGATCCTTCGATCCTGAACGACACCAAATACTGGAACAGCGAGTACCGCAACACCATGATCAGTCTGCACATTGGGAAGACGATTGTCGGGCAGCGGGTGACCGATATTTTTTCACTGGTTGATTTTATTTCTGCCGATCCACGATTTGCAGGGCACGCGATTAAGCTGGAGGCGAGTGGTACTTATGGTCCGGTAGCCGTTCATGCAGCTTATCTCGATAACCGGATTGCCCGCACTGAAATTGCACGCTCGGTAAAATCGTACCGTGAGTTCCTGCAAAATCCGATGCAGCGGGATGTTTACACCAATGTCATTCCGGGAGTGCTTAACTATTACGATTTGAAAGACCTGGCTGAAAAATCAGGAAAAGGCAGAATAATTTTTGTCGATTGACGGACTGAAAAATGAGAGATTTATATATACATAGAAAACTGTTCCTGATTTTGCTGTTTGTGGCATTTGGTAAAATATTACCCGCTCAAACCAATGACGATGGCAAAAGAGTAAGCATCAGTATGGAGCCATTTGGAGATAGTATGCGCCACTGGTATGGCATCCGCGACGATGGAAACATCATACAGCCCAAACAAAATCAACCAAGATACAAGGAAACTGATGTCACGAATATTGCCGATAATATTTTGCTTTATCAGCGAAACAATGGTGGCTGGCCTAAAAACTACGACATGCAGGCCATCCTTCTTCCTGAACAGGTGGATAGTTTGCTGAAAACCAAAGACCAGCAGCACACCACATTTGATAACTCGACGACCTATCCGCAAATTGAATATCTGGCCAAAGCTTTTTCGCTCACAAACATCGAAAAATACAAAGATGCCTGCATTAAAGGAATCGGTTTTGTACTTGCGGCACAGTATGTAAACGGCGGCTGGCCGCAGTATTTTCCGATTGAAGCAGGAAATTACAGTCGCCGGATTACTTTCAACGACGGCGCATACATCGGAATTATGGAAATGTTGGAAAAAATCGTTGATACTGATCCGAACTTTTCTTTTATCGGAAACCAGTTGCGTGAAAAAGTAAAAGTCGCATACGAAAAGGGGCTGGAATGTATCCTGAAAATGCAGATTGTGGATAATGGACGACTTACCGTTTGGTGCCAGCAACACGATGAAATCACTCTTCTTCCGTCGTGGGCAAGGGCTTTCGAACCGCCAGGTATCTGCAATGGTGAAAGCGCTCCTGTGGTTCTTTTCCTGATGAGTCTTGAAAAACCTGACCAAAAAATTATTGAATCGGTGCAATCTGCGGTAAAATGGTTTCAGGATTCGAAGATTTACAATACACGAGTTGAGACCGTTAAAGCTCCAACAGAAAAGTCGAAGTACCAGACATATTCAACTGACCGGGTGGTGGTGGTCGATTCGCTGGCATCGCCAATCTGGACACGCTATTACGAACTCGGAACCGAAAAACCACTGTTTTGCGACCGGAACAGCAAATATCTGTATTCACTGGCAGAGGTTAGCAGGGAGAGGCGGGTTGGATATGCGTGGTATACTTATGCACCAAAGGAAGTTCTGGATAAATATTCGGAATGGCAAAAAAAATGGGCTTCGGATATTTACCATTGAAATATTTACAATTTACATAGCACACATAACCAACAATTTATAGAGAAATGACTAATAAAAGCGACTTTTTATCTCCCCCTCTTTGGAAGGGGGTTGGGGGGAGGCTTCTTTGCCTGTTTATTGCTCTGTTTGTAGCTAATTTAATTTCAGCTCAAACCGTTGAAGAAAATTTTCGAAAACCACTGAAAGAGGTATTGACTCAGGTCGAAACCCGGTTTCATGTCAAACTCAATTTTGATGAAAAACTGGTTGCCGATCGTCCAGTCAATTATGCACAGTGGCGCTTTAAAGATGATGTAGAGGCAACCTTGCAGGCTGTTTTGTCGCCCCTCGATCTGGTCTTCTCGAAAAGCGGAGAGCGTACGTATAAAATTGAGGCTTTTCAGTACCATCGCAGATCAGTTGAAGAAGGACAAAAGCACCTGAACCGTTTACTTTCTTTATACCCAGCACTTCCGGATTGGTTGAACCGAAAGGCAGAATTACAGCAATGTTTCCTTTCAACACTCGGATTGTTTCCGCTTCCGCAAAAAGTAAATTCCAGTCCTATTTATGCCAACAAACGCGAATTGGATGGATACACGGCAGAAAACGTGTCAATTGAAAGTTTTCCAGGAGTGTTTGTCAGCGGAACTTTGTACCGGCCACTTAAAGGAAAAGGCCCTTTTCCAACCGTCATGGTTGCACAGGGGCATTTCGAAACTCAGCATTATGGCGAAAGTTCGCAACTGTTGAGCGCTACTTTGGCACGCATGGGCGCAGTAGTTTTTAGTTACGACATGTTTGCCAAAGGAGAAGAAAGTCTTCAGTTTGCATTCGAAGATCACCGAACGATTCTGGCGCCAACCATGCAGACGTTGAATAGCATCCGGATACTTGATTTCCTGAGTGCGCTACCTTATGTTGATTCGAAGCGAATTGGCATGACCGGAGCTTCCGGAGGTGGAACGCAAACGTTTCTGATGACGGCACTCGATCCGCGCATTGCAGTGAGCGTTCCGGTGGTGATGGTTTCGTCATGGTTCTTTGGCGGTTGCTCTTGCGAAAGCGGGATGCCGATCCATTCGTGTGGAGAATGGGGTACCAATAATGTTGAAATTGCCGCAATGGCAGCACCACGACCCATGTTGGTTGTTTCCGACGGCGGCGACTGGACGGCCAATGTTCCTGAAATTGACTTTCCTTACCTGAAAAAAGTATATACTTTATTTGGAAAGCCAGAATTGGTTGAAAATGTCCATCTCGAAAAAGAAGGACATGATTACGGCCCATCGAAACGACAAGCTGTCTATGAATTTTTGGCACGCCAATTTAGTTTGAATATCAACATGGTAAAAGCAGCTTCAGGATTAGTTGATGAATCGAGATCGACTGTCGAATCCAAATCGGCCATGCTGGTTTTTGGTGAAAACGGCGAACGTTTGCCTGCTCATGCTATTCACGGGGTTGAGGCTCTGAAAGCTGCGCTAAATGCTAAAAAATAATACAAGAAAAATGAACCTTTCCCGGAGAATATTCGCTTTGAGCATCCTGATTTTATTTTCAGGAGAACTGTTTTCGCAACCTGAAAATGGAATTATTATTCCGCGCGATACGTCCTTTACACCCTATATGGCCTGGATAAAAATCAGGAAAGAATTTCCGCAGGCGCAAATAGTAAAGCCAATTTTAGCTGAAGAAGTTATTGCTGAAAAGGACATTGTTTACGCCAGTTTGCCCGAAACGGCTTATGGGAAGCGTGATTTGCACCTCGATTTGTTTCGCCCGGCAAAACCGGGAAAATATCCTGCTTTGATCCATATTTTTGGTGGAGGCTGGCGTTCAGGAAACAAATCGATGCAGGTTCCGATGGCGCAACAAATTGCGGCAAAGGGATATGTTACAGCATCGGTTGAATACCGTCTTTCGCCCGAAGCGCTTTATCCGGCAGCAATTTTCGATATAAAAGCAGCCATTCGGTTTTTACGGGCCAATGCAGCAAAATACAACATCGATCCGGATAAAATAGCCATTACCGGAAGTTCGGCAGGCGGTCAGTTGGCGGCGTTAATCGGAGCAACCGCAAATGTTGAAAAGTTCGAAGGGAACGAAGGTAATCCAGGAGTATCATCGGCAGTTCAGGCCATAATCGATATGGATGGCGTACTGGATTTTGACACGCCGGACGAAAAAGGCAAAGACGAAGAAACTGCCAAACGTTCGGCGGGCGCTTTGTGGTTCGGGGCAACTTTTAGGGAAGCTCCTGAAAAGTGGAAGGAAGCATCGGCAATTCACTATGTTGGTCAAAAAACACCGCCAATGCTTTTCATCAACAGCGCTTTGCCCCGGTTTCATTATGGGCGCGATAGTGTGATCGCGATTTTGGACAAGCATGGAATTTATTCAGAAGTTCATACCATCGAAAATACACCGCATCCGTTTTGGCTGCTTCATCCTTGGTTCGAACCAACAGTGAAATACATGGTCAATTTTCTGGATAAAGTATTAAAATAGAAAATGATGAGGATATTTAAACTAACTTTTTTCTGTTTATTGTTGTCGGTTTTATCTTTCGCCGCCGACAAGTATGATTTTGTCGTTGCTGCGGATGGCACCGGCAACTTCACTTCTATACAAAAAGCCATCGATGCCTGTAAAGCATTTCCCGATTCGAGGGTCAGTATTTTCGTAAAAAATGGGATCTACAAGGAAAAGCTGGTGGTTCCTTCGTGCAACAGCCATTTGTCGATTATTGGCGAGAGTGCCGATAAAACAATTATTTCGTTCGACGATTATTTCGAAAAAATCAACCGTGGACGAAACAGCACGTTTTATACTTACACACTGAAAGTGGAAGCAAATGATTTCCACCTTGAAAATATTACCGTTGAAAATACAGCCGGACCTGTCGGGCAAGCCGTTGCGCTGCACGTTGAGGGCGATCGTTGTGTGTTCAGCAACTGCCGTTTTCTAGGAAATCAGGATACCGTTTATGCTGCTGGAAGGTTTAGCCGTCAGTATTTTCACAGTTGCCATATTGAGGGTACTACCGATTTTATTTTTGGTGAAGCCACAGCTTTGTTCGAAAACTGTGTTATTCATGCCAAAGCCAATTCATTCCTCACCGCAGCCAGCACTCCCGAAGGAAAACCGTTTGGTTTTGTTTTCCTGAAATGCAAAATAACCGCCGATTCAGGAGTAAATAAGGTCTATCTCGGTCGTCCGTGGCGAAGTTTTGCCAAAGCCGC
>CAMDGL010000225.1 GCA_945897845.1 Chitinophaga pinensis
TCGCCAAGTCAATTATCGTCCGTCCTTGATGGGATAAAAGAAGGCATTGGCTACGTTTCCTAATTGTGCTATCTGTGCTATTCACATGAAGCTGCTCAAGTGCCTCAATCTCCTCTGTTTTCAGTATTATATATCTCATAATGAGATATATGTACTCATATTAATGCAGATAAACAACAAAATACGATATTATATTATTCTTATTACTTAGGTACTTCTAAATGAATATTATTTTTCTTTTTGTTGAGGCCTTTATAACTTCTTCAATTCAATCAGTACTTCCTCAATTATTCGAATGGCTTCCGTCTGGCTGCACGAAAAATTATTCAGCATGATTGTAAACGCTAGTTCTTTTCCTGAGATGGCAGTCAGATATCCTGCATAGCAGCGAACACGCGTCATCGAACCGCTTTTTGCGCGAAGGCACTCATTGGGAAAGTTCTCGTTTTTAAAAACGGTTAAGGTACCTTTGCCCACTGTTGCAAGCGATTCGTAAAAGTCGGTAGAATACTCACTTTTGGTTTTCATGTAATTCAAAATAGAAACCATCTGGCTGGCAGTAACAGCATTGAAACGCGACAGTCCGCTTCCATCGTTCATAAAAAAGCCAGACATGTCAAGCCCTTTTTCTTTCCAGAATTCAACCACGAATTTGCAGCCGCCTTTGGTCGTTCCCAACCCGTTTTTCTGAAATGCCAGGTGTTTGAGCAAATGTTCGGCAAACAGGTTCACGCTTTCGTGGTTGGTCACCCGGATAATTTCCCGCAATGGAGGAGATTGAAAAACCGACAAACGGCCGGAGGAATCAATTTTTGCCTTTTCATATTTCGTTATTCCTGAAACAGTGATTCCGTTTGCAGTAAGTTTTTTCCTGAATTCGGCGGCCAAAAGTGCCGATGGATCAGGAACAGAAGCTTTGACAACAAAATTGGTTCTGTTTTTCGGAATTGTACCGCGAATGATTCTTCTGTTCTCCATCGGACTGCCAAAAACGGACGACTGATCGCTGTTCGTATCCGACGAAAGCACTTCGTTCTGCAAATCCAGGTTGGGGATTTCAGGAACAATGTTTAATATTTTAGTTGGTTTACCAGCTTCACTTCCCGACTTCAGGTGTATTTCATACAGATTGTCATAAACACTTATTCCAGTGGCTCCGGCACCGTAATAATTTCCAATGTCTTCCCAAATCCAGGTATTCGGAATCGTTTGAGATTCATAAATAGTGGCGTCCAAAATCAGGTTTCCGGCAACTACTTTGATATTTTTCTGCTGAATCTTTTTCATCCATTCTTCCTGAAAATAATTGTACTCAGGAAAATATTTTGAACCCAGAGTCGGGTCTCCGCCCCCAATTATCTGGAGATCACCGAAAAGCGTATCATTTCTTATTGTTCCGGAGTAGGAGAGGGTAGTTTCAAAATGAAAATCAGGACCAAAAACTTCGAGAGTAGTGGCGGTTGTTACCAATTTCAGGATCGATGCAGGAACCAAACTTTGCTGCGGTTCAGATTTGAGCAATTCATCGCCGGTCTGATTGTCACTCACCGAAATACAAATACTTGCATTTTTAAATATCGAAGTGTTTTGCCAGCCTGAGATTTTTTGCTGTGTGGCAGATCTGTTATCCTGTGCAAATGCTGCGCTAATATACAGGCCAATGCTGCAAATAAAAAGGATTTTCCTGAGAATACCTGGACTGTTCATTTTTTTTTCTAATTTGTGAGGGAAAGATAATGAGTTATGCTGAAACATTCACCATTGTTTTTAATCCAACAATTAATTGCCATTGTTTAAATTAAGGTTATGCCTTGTTTTAACCCAACTATTATTCATCTGGATTTACTATCTTTGTCGTGTTTTGAAAAAATACATTCAAAATCAGAATATTACGAGCAAATAAAAATTCTAATAAGTTTAATTCTAAACTGTAAAACAATGTTAATTGATAAAGTATTTGGCAGAGAAATTTTGGATTCGCGTGGCAATCCAACCATTGAAGTAGAAGTGACTCTTGAATGTGGTGCAATTGGACGCGCTGCTGTTCCATCTGGTGCATCAACCGGTGAAAACGAAGCGTTGGAATTGCGCGATGGCGACAAAGGCCGTTACCTTGGCAAAGGTGTTTTGAAGGCTGTTGCCAATGTAAACACCATTATTGCCAAAGAAATCGTTGGCATGAACTCGTTGAATCAGGTAGCTTTAGATAAAAAATTAATAGCGCTTGACGGAACAAAAACCAAATCAAAACTGGGCGCCAACGCTATGTTGGGAGTTTCACTGGCTGTAGCCAGAGCTGCTGCCGATGCGCTAGATATGCCGCTGTACCGCTACATTGGCGGAGCAAATGCAAAAACATTGCCGGTTCCGATGATGAACATTATCAATGGTGGTTCTCACTCCGATGCCCCTATCGCTTTCCAGGAATTCATGATTCGTCCAATCGGTGCAACTTCTTTCCGCGAAGGGTTGCGCATGGGTGCCGAAGTTTTCCATCACCTGAAAAAAGTACTTCACGATCGTGGTTTAAGCACAGCTGTTGGTGACGAAGGTGGTTTCGCTCCTGCTCTTGACGGAACCGAAGATGCTTTGAACAGCATCATCAAAGCGATAAAAAATGCTGGGTACAAACCAGGTCGTGCTTCTGAAGGTGCTGACGTTTCAATCGCATTGGATTGTGCAGCTTCTGAATTCTACAAAGACGGAATATACGACTATTCAAAGTTCGAAGGACCCAATGGTGCAAAAAGAACTTCTGCACAACAGGTTGAATTTCTTGCAGGGCTGGTTGCTAACTTCCCGATTGATTCAATCGAAGATGGTATGCACGAAGGTGACTGGAATGGCTGGGTTGAATTAACTCATAAGTTAGGCGACAAATGCCAGTTGGTTGGCGACGATTTATTCGTAACCAATGTTGAATACCTGAAAAAAGGCATCGAATTGGGAGCTGCCAACTCAATCCTTATTAAAGTAAACCAGATTGGTACTTTAACTGAAACGTTGGACGCAATCGAAATGGCTCACCGCGCAGGTTACACTTCAGTAACCTCACACCGTTCAGGCGAAACCGAAGATTCAACCATTGCTGACATCGCTGTTGCAACCAATGCAGGACAGATCAAAACCGGTTCATTGAGCCGCTCTGACAGGATGGCAAAATACAACCAGTTGCTTCGTATCGAAGAAGAATTGGGCGCGTCAGCCATCTACGGATACAAAAAAGTACTTAAAAAATAAGCTGAATAAGCGATAATTAAAAAGCTGGTCTCTGCAAAGGGTACCGGCTTTTTTCATGAAGTCTCGTTACTCAGCAGGTGACTTTAAGTCACCTGCTGAGTAAAAGTCACCTTCTGAGTTGAAGTCCAGAGATGAAAAATCAAAAATATGTACAGTAAAGACGAAACCAAGCTCTTACGGAAAGAATTCTGGATTGTGTTTGCCCGGCGCTGCGAGATTGTTCCGGAGTTGCGGCATAAAAAGCGAAAATGGGTATTGTACGACACCGGACTAAATGGCATTGACCTGAAGTTTGAGGTGACCCGTCAGGAAGCATTGGTAATGGTTGAAATAAATATCAGGCAGGAAAACCGTCGGCTGGAAGCTTTTGAAACCATGCAGAAATACCGGAAATTGCTCGAAGATGGTTTTGCAGAATCGCTCATCTGGGACTTTTACGTCATCAGGGAAGGCGGCCAGGAGGTTTGCCGGATTTACACTTCACTTCCCAATGTTGATTTCCACAGGCAAAACCAATGGCCCGATATTTTCAACTTCTTTATCGACAACATGCTCATCCTCGAAAATAATTTCATGGAAATAAGGGACGGGCTAGAAGCGGAGCTTTAATGAAATAGTTTTAGGTTCCAGATTCAAGCATCGAATCTTAATTGTAATATCCTTTGCCGTCTGGATTTAGCCGAAAGATTGAATTTGAATTTGATTGTTTGGCTTTAGCCCTGCAGGTGTAAAGGGCTAAAAGTCAAAGAAATAGGAGGGTTCTTCCTATCCGTCACATGAATGTGACGGCAAAGGATAGTGCTTCGATTATAAATTTTGCTTGTTCAAATCAATATCCTTTGCCGTCTGGCTTTAGCCGACGGATGATTATTTTTATTCTCACCATGTAATGAATTTCAACTCGCTTCGTCTTAACTTTGAAACAAGCAGAAACAAGTCCGAATGTTAGCCAGAGATTTCAAAACCGATGTACTTCCAATCAGCAGCAAGTTGTTGCGGTTTGCGCTTCAACTACTTCAGAATGAAGAAGAGGCGAAAGATATACTTCAGGATGTGTTTCTGAAACTCTGGCAAAAACGTGATGAACTTGGAAAGGTTGAAAACCTGGAAGCTTTTGCCATTCGCATGATCCGTAACCGCTGTCTCGATCTGATCCGCTCACGAAGGACAATCTCATTGGAACTGGTGAAAAAGAATAAACATGTGGAGGAGAATTTTTCGGAAACGAATTATCTGGAAAATGCCGAGTTGGCTGGACTGGTTAAACGAATCATCGCTGAATTGCCCGACTTGCAGCGCACCGTCATTCATTTGCGCGACATAGAACAGCTCGAATACGAAGAAATAGCGGAAGTGACGGAGTTGAACGTAAATGCAATCAGGGTTAATTTATCGCGGGCACGAAAAAAAGTGCGTGACGAAATCTTAAAAATTCAAAACTATGGAATCACAGAGAATAAACAGTTTGCTGCAAAAGTTCTTTGAAGCCGAAACCACCCTCGCCGAAGAAAATGAACTGATCACTTATTTTACTTCCGGAGAAGTGGATGAAAACCT
This sequence comes from Chitinophaga pinensis, assembly GCA_945897845.1. Lineage (GTDB taxonomy): Bacteria > Bacteroidota > Bacteroidia > Bacteroidales > Prolixibacteraceae > Aquipluma. Next base: position 4,798 of record CAMDGL010000225.1, read on the forward strand.
GAGAATGTATGTTCCGATGTTTTCAGGAATGAAGGAACTTTCGGTGGATGAAAATTCCGGATTGGGCGATGATTTGATGAATCACATTCTTGAATCGGAACACAGGGAAAAACTTCGTTACCGCTGGATGTGGCAAATGGTGACAGGAGTGGCTGCATCTGTGATCCTGGTGATGCTGGCAGTGAATTTCTACAGCAATCAAAGCCAATGGAAAGACACGTTTACCGATCCTGACGAAGCTTATGCTGAAGCCTCTAAAACCCTTGAATTTGTTGCCGGCAAATACAACAAAGGATTGGCGCAACTGAAACCCATCGAAAAAATGGAAGATGCAACAATTCCTTTTTATTCAGGAATGGAAGCTTTGGACAAAGGATTTGAAAAACTTTATGAAATTGAAAATCTGAACAAAAATTAAAAAAAGAATAGCCATGAAACGAATCTTATTGATATTGGTATTGCTCATCCCAGTGTTGGTGATGGCTCAGGACAACAGCCCGATTGACAAACTTTTTAACAAGTATGCCAACAGAGAAGGGTTTACAACAGTAAACATCAGCGGAAAATTGCTTGGATTGGCCAGTAAATTTGATGAATCGAAAAGCAAGGAAGCTGCGATGTTCGAAAAGATCTCAGGAATCCGCATTCTTTCGGTAGAAGACTCAGTGATGAATAAAACCCTCAATTTTTACAAAGAGTTGGAAGCCGATGGATTTTTCAAAAACCACAATTACGAGGTGTTGATGGAGGTGACCGAAAAAAATGAAGTTGTCAGGTTTTACGGACGATCAGGAGAAAAAGGAAAACTCTCGGAATTGTTGCTCGTGGTGGGTGGCGACGACAATACGCTAATCAGCATTCGCGGGCTCATTGATCCGAACGACATCGGGAAAATTACCGGATCGCTGAACCTTGGAGTCAAGACAAAATAAAAAAGCCCCATCCCCAGCCCTTCCCCGAAGGGAAAGGGTGTTGGTATTGCAGGTTCTGAAAGCCATCCTGTAAAAGAAATGCCCTTCAGAACCTGCAATGCCAAAAGCCCCCTCTTTGGGAGGGGGTTGGGGGGAGGCTTTTATTTTTACTTTCAAAAAATAGCTTACTTTTATTTCTGAAACAAGAACGTATCAAATGAATCCTCAGAATTTCTGGAAAAAATATGAATTTGCTGTCAATCAAACCCTTCTTTTTAAAGTGGGTTATGTGGAAGTTTTTGTGAAACACATTGCAAATGGCTGGCTGATTAAAAGTCGTGTTCCCGATCAACCCAATGCTGAATTACAGGTTGAAGATGCAGAAGGATTTGAAGATGATCCGGAGGTATTTCATTTTCAATCCGGAAATTCGCACAATTTGTTTGTAGTTCCTGCACTTCCCAATAAAGCGGTGGTTTTCAGGAATAATAAAGTGATAAAAATCAGCGCCGGAGAATTGGCCAATTTATATTTCCGGATACCTCTTACCATGCAATTTTACTTTCAGGAAGTGAAAGAAGATAACCGCCTGCTGGAAATACCTTTGCAACGTTTGTCGGATACCTGGTTTGGCGAGGCCGACAATGGCGAACCTGCCTATTCTATTGGGAGCAATTACGACAAGGAATTTTCTGAAATAAAAGCCTTGCCCTGGGAAGCAGTTTCACCGGTTGAAATTATAAACAATACCACAGGCGTTTTCGATCTTCA
>CAMDGL010000226.1 GCA_945897845.1 Chitinophaga pinensis
TTTCTGATTTGAAGTTGATTGAATTCACTGCCAAGCGTTTCCTGTATATTTTGATAGATCCTGGTCTCAAGTAATTCCTTATTTCCGGCGCATTTTGCCATAAACTCTTCCTTTGAGAGCGCCTTAAAAGTCACGTCCGAACCATCCGAAAGTATGCCTTCCACTTCCAGAATGTGTTCTCGGGTGCTGCCGTAAATCAGGGAATGCAGGCCGCAGGAATTGTTTCCCAGCATTCCGCCAATGCAGCAACGATTGGCTGTGGAGGTCTCAGGAGCAAACTGTAAACCATGTTTTGACAGATGTTGATTCAGTTCGGCCAAAACCACACCCGGTTCCACTTCAATCCAGCGTTCGTCAATGTTCAATTCCCCAATTTTATTCAGATATTTCGAAATATCAACCACAATTCCTGCACCCACCACCTGACCGGCCAGTGAAGTTCCTCCGGCACGCGGAATCACAGAAGTTCCCATTTGGCGAGCAAAAAGGATAATTTTACGGATGTCTTCTCTGTTTTTTGGCCGGGTGACAGCCTTTGGTAGTTCACGGTACGATGAGGCATCGGTGGCATATATTACTTTCTGCACCTGATCGGTAAACACATCGCCATCGAGGGATTGTTTGAGCGTAAAAAAGGGATCGGTTGGTTTCATTCGAAAATAACGGTATTTATATAATTGATCTTAAACGTTCTCATGGATCTCTCATGCCAGGAGGATTTCGCTTCGAACTATATTTTCATTCTTTTTTGTGCCGCCACTTTTGAAATTTTCCGCGGCATGTTCGTTTCATGCTTCAAAAATAGCCAAATAAACCATTCTGTAAACTGAATGCAATCGATTGTCATGTAATTCGTAAAGCATTTTTTTTTGTCATTATATACATGTGTTTTGTCAGTTTATCCAATAATTTTTGCAAACTGAAGTTACTCCTCATCATATTTTAAGTACTTTTGTATCGAATTTTTTACTTAAAAGTTTAAACTTTAAATCAACAATGGAAATCTTAAAACGTGTCTATCAAAACGCTCAGAAATACCAGAAAAGAATTGTTTTACCTGAAGGAGCGGAACCAAGAACTTTACGGGCAACCGAAATCGTTCTGAATCAGAAGTTGGCACAGATCATTCTTTTGGGAAATCCTGAAGAAATAAGTCAGGCTGCCACAGAGATCGGAGTTAATATTGAAGGTGCTACAATCGTTAATCCTAAAACTGATCAGAGAAGGGAAGCGTATGCCGATTTAATGGTTGAAATCCGGAAATCAAAAGGACTGACACGTGAAGCGGCCCTTGAACTGCTGAACGATCCCTTGTATTTCGCACCCATGATGATCAAAAGTGGCGATGCTGACGGTGAATTGGCAGGAGCTATCAATGCAACCGGTGATGTGTTGCGGCCTGCTTTGCAATATGTAAAAACATTGCCGGGCGTGAGTGTTGTTTCAGGGGCATTTCTGATGTTTGTGAACCCACATTTTGGACATGAAGGTATTTTGGTTTTCGCCGATTGTGCAGTAATGCCCGATCCTGATGAACGTCAGTTGGCCGAAATTGCGGTTACGACTGCAAAAACTGCCAAAGCGATTGTTGGAATGGACCCGCGTGTTGCCATGTTGAGTTTCTCTACGATGGGAAGCGCCCAACATCCACTGGTCGAAAAAATGGCGAATGCAACCCGCATTGCCCGCGAATTGGATCCTGAATTAAAAATTGACGGAGAAATGCAGCTCGATGCCGCTTTAATTCCTGAAGTTGGAAGGTTAAAAGCCCCAAACAGCGAAGTTGCCGGACGTGCAAATATTTTGGTTTTCCCTGGACTGGAATCTGCCAATATTGGTTATAAACTGGTTCAACGGCTTGGAAAAGCCGAAGCTGTTGGCCCGATATTACAGGGAATGGCTGCCCCGATCAACGATCTTTCAAGAGGCTGTTCGGTAATCGATATCGTGAATATGATTGCCATTACTGCTAATCAGGCTGCTGCCCTTTTCGATTAATAAAAAATAAATCTAACATGCCGAGCGAAGTAATTTATGAACCAATAGAACATTTTGGTTTAAGTAAAAAAGATACAAGCAAAACCCTTTTTTCCAAAATCGGAGTTGTAGGATGTGGTTTGGTAGGCCAAAATATAGCCCGCGTTGCAAGCTTTTTTGGAATTGAAGTAGTTTTTATTGAGGTTAGCGAAGATAAAATTCGTGATGCCTATCATAACATCGAAAAAGTTCTGGATGAGCGAATTGAACACTGGGGATTAACCCAGGGAGAAAAGCGCGCCATCATGTCGCGAATTAAGGGAACTCTTGATTATAATGATCTTAAAGGATGTGATTTCGTAATTGAAGCCATTCGCGCCATCGACCGCGGCGGAAAAATCAAGGAAAGAAGGGATATTTTTCACAAGATTGAGGAAGTTGTTGACAGGGAATGTATTATTGCCACTCATTCAACTACCATCGTAATCACTGAACTTTCATCAGATTTAAAATACCGTGATCGTTGTGTCAGTTTGCATTTTTTCATCAATTCGCAGGAAGCCAGAATTGTTGAGGTGGTCAGAGGTTTATATACAACCGATGAATCGTATCAAAAGGTTTGCAAATTTGTAACACTCATCAATCGGAAGATTGTTCCGGTTCAGGAATCGGCAGGTTTGGTAAGTGTACGTATTTATGTGGTTTTACTGAATGAAGCCTGCGAGATTTTAATGGAAGGAATATCCAATATTGAGGACATTGATCAGACCATGAAAATCGGATTCGGTATGCGTCTTGGACCATTCGAATTAGCCGATAAAATGGGACTAGATAAAATTCTCCGTTGGATGGACAACATTTACAATGAATTTGGTGACATCCGGTATAAACCAAATCCATACCTCCGGAAGCTGGTTCGTGCCAAACATCTGGGAATAGAATCAGGTGATGGATTTTATAAATACGACGAAAACGGGAAAAAGATAGCACCGCTAACCAATCAAAGATGCTGATTATCATCAGACTGAAAATATAAATAAAATAGACAAATGAAGATTCTGGTTTTAAACTGCGGAAGCAGTTCAATAAAATATCAACTTTTCACAATGACTGATAAATCGGTTATTGCCAAGGGAGGGGTTGAAAAACTGGGAATGAAAGGCAGTTTTTTAAAGCATGTGCGTCAGGATGGCCAGGTAGTTGTTTTTGAAGGTGAAATCATGGACCACAAAATCGGCATCGAATATATTTTGGGCATATTGACCAGTGAAAAACATGGCTGCCTGTCAAGTCTTAACGAACTGGATGCCATTGGGCACAGGGTAGTGCATGGAGGCGAACATTTTAATTCAAGTGTTCTTATAACGGATGAAGTAATTGATGAAGTTACCAAATGTATCGATATTGCGCCTCTTCACAATCCACCTAACCTGAAAGGAATCAGGGCCATGGAAGAATTGATTCCCGGAATTCCGCAGGTTGGGGTTTTTGATACGGCTTTCCACCAAACCATGGAACCGAAGGCTTATATGTACGGAATTCCGTATGCACTTTATAAAAAGTACGGAATTCGCCGGTATGGTTTCCACGGAACCAGTCACAGGTTTGTGAGTAAACGTGCCTGCGATTTACTGGATCTTGATTACAGTACCCAAAAGATAATTTCCTGCCATTTGGGGAATGGTGCCTCGGTATCCGCAATCAAAAACGGAAAATCTTTTGATACTTCCATGGGTTTTACTCCTATTGAAGGTTTGATAATGGGAACCCGATGCGGCGATCTGGATGTTGGCGTTGTTCATTACATAATGGAAAAAGAAGAAATCGGAATTCGGTCGGCCAGCACATTGTTTAACAAACATGCCGGAATGTTGGGAATATCGGGTATTTCATCTGATATGCGCGAAATCGAGATGGCCAAAGACAAAGGTGACGAAAGGGCAAAATTGGCGCTCGAAATGTACGATTACCGGGTGAAAAAATACATCGGTTCATACATGGCTGCCATGGGAGGTCTCGACCTGCTTATCTTTACCGGCGGAATTGGCGAAAATGCAGACTCAACACGCGAAGGTATTTGCGCCGAACTCGACTTTTTGGGAATCTCCCTTGATAGTATTAAAAACAAAGGTTTCCGTAAAGAGGGAATTATCAGTACTCCCGATTCGAAAGTAAAAATCCTGGTAATTCCTACCGACGAAGAATTGGTGATTGCGCTTGATACGGAAGAGATCGTAAAAGGCAGTGTAAAATCGTAAGCAAAATTTCAAACGAAGGATACAAATTATAAGTAAAGTTCATTTATTGTGAACGCTTTGAAACGTCCGGTGTTAAACAACATCGGACGTTTTGTTTTTCAATGGTTTAAAAACATTTCAGTTGTTGATATTTGTTCTGTGTTTATAGAACATGAAATGGTAAGTTTGCCAACATATAAATAGGAAATATGATGTTGAAAAGGTTGGTTGATCTTTTTGAGATAGTTAAGTCTTTGAAAAAAAAGACTTTGATTGGCGTAAATGCAGTTGACGGGCATAGTCTGGAGGCCATTGCTGAAGCGGTCAGAATGGGAATTGTAACAGCCATTGTTACCGGAAACAGTCAGGAAATTCTGAAACAGTGTGAAATTCATGGCCTTGATTCGCAATTATTTCAGATTGTGGAGGCCGGTATCGAAGAGGATGCTGCAATGATTGCGGTAAAGCTGGCCAAATCAACTTCAGGAAGTATTTTAATGAAAGGTTTGATAAACACCGATAAATACATGCGTGCCATTCTGAACAAGGAAGTTGGTCTGATGACTCCCGGTGGAATTTTGAGCCATGTTTCGGTGATCGACAATCAGAATTATCACAAATTGCTGATTGTTAGTGATGTGGCCATTATTCCGTATCCAACCATTCAGCAGAAAATCGCCATGACCCATTATTTAAAGGAAATGGCTGTGACGATGGGAATTTCCAGGCCGAAAATTGCAATCATTGCGCCAACAGAACAAATCCTTCCGTCCCTGGTTTCCTGTACCGATGCAGTTGAAATTATGAATGCAGCAGAAAACGGACAGTTTCAGCCGGCAATTGTTTTTGGGCCAATGGCTTTGGATGTTGCGCTCGATATCGAATCTGCACAAATAAAAAATATTACTTCGGAAGTGGCCGGCGATGCCGATTGTTTGCTTTTCCCGAATATCGACGCCGGAAATGTATTTTACAAGACGAATACTAAATTGTGTGGCGCCGATCAGGCAGCAGTGGTGATGGGGGCAAATGTTCCGGTCGTTTTATCGTCAAGGGGCGACAGTAAACAAACAAAATTGAACTCAATAGCGCTTGCAGCGTTGTTAAGTAAATAAAATACTTCAATGAACGATATTCGAATTCTGGCGATCAATCCGGGCTCAACTTCGACCAAATTTGCAGTTTATTTCGGTAGCGAATGCAAACTAAAAAAGACGTTGCGCCATTCTATCGAAGATTTATCCCTTTACGAAAACATCATCGACCAGTTTGAATTCAGGAAAGGGCTGATTATTGACGCATTGGTTGAAGAAGGCTTCGATGTTGACAAAATCAAATATATTATTGGGCGCGGTGGTTTAACTTATCCTTTAAAATCAGGTGTTTATCTGGTTGATAACCGTATGCTGGAACATGCCCGTGCAGGCATTTACGGCCAACATGCCAGTAACCTTGGGCCCTTGATTGCCGATTTCATAGCGCTTCAGATTCCCGGTGCACACGCTTACGTGGCCGATCCTGTTGTTGTTGATGAGTTGGAAGATATTGCAAGGTTTTCAGGTCATCCTGAATTTGAACGCCGCTCGATTTTTCATGCGTTGAATCAAAAGGCTACCGCTCGCATTCATGCGAATAAAATAGGGCGTCGTTACGAGAAACTGAACCTGATCGTGGTTCATCTCGGCGGCGGAATTTCAGTCGGGGCACACCAAAAGGGAAAAGTGATCGACGTAAACAATGCACTCGATGGTGAAGGACCTTTCAGCCCGGAGCGCAGTGGAACATTGCCGGTCGGCCAGCTAATCGAACTTTGTTTCAGTAAAAAATACCAGAAAGACGAAATACGCCGTATGGTAATTGGCGAAGGTGGTTATGTGGCCTATCTCGGAACAAACGATGCCCGTGAAGTGGAAGAACGCGCTGATAACGGCGATGAACTTGCCCGCAATGTTCAGGATGCCCTCGGTTACCAGGTTGCAAAAGCCATTGGCGAAATGGCGGTGGTGCTGAACGGTTATGTGGATGCCATTTTGCTGACAGGGGGATTGGCTTTCAATGAATACCTCACAAAATACATTACCTCAAAGGTTGAATTCATTGCGGGTGTGTATGTTTATCCGGGCGAAGATGAGCTGGAAGCGCTTGCTGCCAATGCACTTCGTGTTGCCACCGGCGAAATTGAACCCCTTAAATATCCAAATTAAGTTCTCAGTCACAGTCGCAGTTA
>CAMDGL010000227.1 GCA_945897845.1 Chitinophaga pinensis
TACAGCGGCGATCCCGAAAACCGGGCATGGTTCAGGCAGACCAAAGTGCACCAAACGCTCACCCTGAACGGCGAAAACTCGAAATACGCCCCCAAATTAGTACTCTGGAAGCCGGGCAAAACAAACGATATTCTGGTAGTTGAAAACCAAAGCTACGATAACCTGAAACACCGCAGATCTATTTTCTTTGTCGACAAAAAATACTTCATTGTTGTTGATGAAGCCATTGGGAAGGCCACCGGTGACGTCGATATTCATTTTCAGCTTGCTCCGGGTGCGGGAGTCGCAGTTTCCAACTACGACAACTTTTCGGTCAAATCAAATTTCCCCGAAGGCTGGAATGTTCTCGTGCAAACTTTTCCCCAAACCGGGCTCGAACTCTCCGAAGAAGAGGGGCAGGTTTCGTTCCTCTACACAAAAAAAGAACCACGTCCGGCATTTCGTTACCGGATTGCTAAAACACAGGAAGATTCAAATGTCCGTTTTGTAACATTGGTTGCCCCTTACTATAAAAAACTTCCCGACATCAAATTCAGGATTGTTGACCATCCTGAAATTGGTTCTTCCGAAATGAAACTTGAAATTCAGGAGAACGGTAAAAAGAAACAAATCGGATACTCACTTTAACATTAAACCAACTAAATCGATAAACATGAAACCTAAATTCCATTTTCTAATTGGCCTTTTGTGCCTGACCATTTTATTATCAGCAGCAACGCAAGCCTGCGGTAACCAATTATCGCCCGACGAAAAACAAATTCAAAAGCTTGAAAATCCAATTACGGTAGCTTACCTAAAAAGCAACCTGCTGAAAACCCAGCCCCGTCTGGTATTAAATGCTGAACTTGAAAAACTGGTCAAGTCGAAATTGAAATCAGATCCGGTGATTCAAAACATGTACAAAGCCATTCAGTTGAATGCCGTTGAAATTCAGAAAAAACCATTACTGGAGCGGAAACTGGAAGGCCGCCGTTTGCTGGGTGTAAGCCGCGAAATGCTTTACCGCATCAATATGCTGGGAATGGTTTACCGGATGGAAAAGGACGCGACGATACTCGAACGCATCAACAAAGAAGTAATCGCGGTTTGTAATTTTACCGACTGGAACCCATCACACTACCTCGATGTGGCTGAAATGTCGATGGCAGTAGCCATTGCACTCGACTGGACTGCCGGAAAACTGCCCAAATCGACCATCGAACTGGCCAAAACGGCTTTGATTGAAAAAGGGATCAAACCAAGCTGGCCCGCAAATGGTAAAGATCCGGGATGGGCTTACGGAACCAACAACTGGAACCAGGTTTGCAACGGCGGAATGATTGCCGCCTCGATTGCCATTGCCGAAAAAGATCCTGAATTGGCAGCCAAAACCATCCACCGCGCACTCGATGGAATGGTTCACTCATTAGCCGAATATGGCCCCGATGGTGTTTATCCTGAAGGATCGACCTACTGGGCGTATGGCACCAGCTTTTCGGTGGTCACTTCGGCCATGCTCGAAAGCGCATTCGGGACAGATTTTGGGATCGCCGACTATCCTGCATTCAAGAAAAGTGCAGTTTACCGCGTTTTGATGAACACTCCTTCAGGCTGGTACTACAATTTTGCCGATTGCGGCGATAAACGCAGCGAAGTGGGCGACGTTACGTTGGCTTGGTTTGCCGCAAAAACCGGGAACAAAGCTTTTTTCGAAAAAGAACGTTTTCTGATTCCGACGGCAGATTTAGGTGAATTGTCAAGGGCTTCTGGAGCTGCGTTGGTTTGGATGTCGCAATACGAAGAAAAAAGTGATGTAAAAATTCCGACGGCATGGAAAGGCGAAGGAGATAACCCCATTGTAATTTTTACCGGTGGCGAAAACGATGCCCGCGGCTATTATTTCGGCGGTAAAGGCGGACGTGCAACCACCAGCCACGGTAACATGGATGCCGGATCGTTCATTTTTGAGCTGGATGGCGTGCGTTGGTCAATCGATCCGGGAAATCAGAGTTACAATAAAATTGAACAGGCTGGTTTCGATCTTTGGGGAAATTGTCAGGATTGCCAGCGATGGACTTTGCTTACAAAAAATAACTACGGACACAGTACTGTAACAGTAAATGACGCGCTGTTTATAAACAGCGGATTTGCCCCGTTGAGGGAATTTAAAGAGGGAGCAAAACCTGAAGCCACCTTTGATCTAACGGCTGTTTATGGTGCAAACCTAAAAAATGCCACCCGCCGTTTTGCCAAAGAAGACGACCATTCTATTCTGATTGAAGATCATTTTTCCAAAACGGATTCAACCCAAAGCATTGTTTGGCAAATGATGACCACCGCCGATGTGGAAATCGTAAAAGATGGCGCCATTCTTCGTCAGGACGGAAAAGAACTGAAACTCGATAATCTGGCCAATCCCGAATTGCAGGTTTCTGTTATTCAACTCGACCCACCGCCATTCTATCTCGACCGCAAAATGGACGGATTAAAAAGGATAGAAATCCGTTTGCCTGCCTACCTCGTAAAAGAAGGAGAAGGAACATTTAAAATCAGGCTTTCAGGAAAATAGCGGCGACAAAATACATCTGACTGATTTTTTTTAAACTTGCCAGGTGAAAAGATAGTTAACGATGAAAATAATCTTGCGAAATACAATTCTGCGAATTAAACCGACAACTCTTTTTGTCCTTCTTTTGGCCCTGTCATTTTCAGTTTATGGAAATGAACAGGAAAAAGAGGGAAAAGAAAGCTACAAACTGGACAACCCGGTTACGGTTTCGTACCTCAAAAGGAATTTGTCCAAACAATTGCCCCGACTGGTTTTAAACGATGAGATTGAAAAAAATCTCAAGGAAAAACTAAAAACCGATCCGGTAATCAAAAACATTTACCGGGCTATAAAATTGAATGCCGAAATGGTTTTGGAGATGGATTTAATTTCTGTTGAAATACCAGACAACCCTAATTCACAGAAAAACCAACTTGACATCTCAAGAGATTTTCTGCACCGTATAAACATGCTGGCCATGGTTTACCGGATTGAAAAAGACCCCCGAATGTTAAAGCGCATAAATGAAGAAGTAATTGCGGCTTGTAATTTTCCAACGTGGAATCCTAAACATTTTCTTGACGTAGGCGAAATGTCGCTCGCGATAGCTTTGGCAATCGACTGGACAGCCGGGAAACTGCCAAAATCTACCATCGATTTGGCAAAAGAATCACTGATAGAAAAGGGGATAAAACCAAGTTGGCCGGAAGATGGGAAAAGTCCAGGATGGGCTTATGGCAGCAATAACTGGAACCAGGTTTGTAATGGTGGATTGGTTGCCGCTTCAATAGCTATTGCAGAATTGGCTCCTGAACTGGCCGCCAAAACCATTCACCGTGCTATTGACGGAATGGCGTATGTACTGGATGAATATGGGCCGGATGGCGTTTATCCGGAAGGGGCAACCTATTGGAACTATGGAACCTCGTTTTCGGTGGTAACAGCGGCAATGTTCGAAAGCTCCTTCCGCACTGACTTTGGAATACTCAATTATCCTGCTTTTAAAGAGAGTGCCGTTTTCCGTGTTCTGTCAAATGCACCTTCAGGAATGATGTACAATTTTGCCGACTGTGGAGACAACCGTAGTAATAATGGTGATTTTACGTTAGCCTGGTTCGCATCAAAAACCGGAAATAAAACCTTCTATGAAAAAGATTTATTCCTGAAATCTCCGGAAGAGATGGGGAAAATATCACGGTTGGCAGGCGTTTCATTGGTATGGATGGCGCAGTATGAAGAAAAAGTGGCGGAGACTGTTCCTTTAGCATGGAAAGGAGATGGTGCTAATCCGGTAGTGTTTTTTACAGGAGGAGAGAATGATCCCAATAAATACTATTTTGGAGGAAAAGGCGGGCGGGGAACTGTGAATCACGGCAACATGGATGGTGGCTCATTTATTTTTGAATTGAACGGTGTGCGCTGGTCAATCGACCCGGGAAATCAGGGATACGGTCCGCTGGAAAGAGCCGGTTTCGATTTATGGAGCAGTTGTCAGGGTTGCGACCGATGGAAACTGCTCACTAAAAACAATTTCGGGCACAGCACCATTTCGGTGAACAACCAGTTGCACACAGTGGATGGAATGGCGGAAATCGTTGATTTTAAAGCTGGTGTACAACCCGAAGCAACCATCAACTTAACTCCTGCTTTCGCTGGACAGCTAAAAAGTGCCCAACGCAGGTTTGTAAAAGAGAGCCCAACTTCGCTGCTCATTGAAGACGAAATTGAAATTTCAGAAGAAACAAAAGTAATCGCCTGGCAGATGCTGACACAAGCCGATGTTGAAATAACAAAGGGCGGTGCAGTATTGAGGCAGGATGGACAAACGCTAAAACTTGAAACCCTTTCACATTCCGAACTCATGGTTTCAGTTATTTCACTTGACCCTCCGCCACTGGTTTTCGACAAAACCATCGAAAACCTGAAACGGATTGAAATCCGCATTCCGGCGTGGATGGTGGAAAATGGAAGAACAACATTGAAAGTAAGGCTTTCGGGTCAATAAAAATATTTTGCACCGCGGCTTTAGCCCGGTGAAACATGAAATGAGACAAAACAGGCTTTAGCCATTAATATGAAAGGAACATATCTAAACCAAAATAGAACTATGAAAACACTGACGATTGTATTTTTCAATTTGTTTTACCTGGCATCATTTTTCCCGGCAAAGGCACAACATGCCCAAATTCCGAAATTGGAAAATCCGGTTACGGTGGAATATCTGAAGACAAATCTTTCTAAAAAAACACCAAAACTCATTCTTACTCCAGCCATCGAAAATGAAATCAAGTTAAAACTGAAATCAGATATTCTGGTTCAGAATTATTACAGTTATCTGAAAAAACAAGCTGATTCGATTCTCGAAAAACCGTTATTGAAGCATGAACTGGAAGGATTCCGCATGCTGGCCGTATCGCGCGAAATGGTGGAACGAATGGGTGTTTTGTGCATGGTTTACCGATTGGAAAAAAAACCTGAAATGCTGAAACGAATTGATAGAGAATTGTTGGCGGTGTGCAATTTTGCAGACTGGAATACACAGCATTTCCTCGATGTTGCTGAAATGTCGTTTGCCGTTGCCGTTGCCATCGACTGGACAGGTGAATTTCTGCCCAAAAGTACAGTTCAGTTGGCTAAAAAGTCGCTTGTCGAAAAAGGAATCATACCCAGTTACAACGAAGGTGGCGAACGCATGTACTGGATAAACAGTACCAACAACTGGAATTCGGTTTGTCACGGCGGAATGGTGGCTGCTTCGTTGGTCGTAGCTGATATTGAACCTGAACTGGCGGCAAAAACCATTGCCCGGGCAATAGACAAAATGCCCAACTCACTGAAAGAATATGCCCCCGATGGTGTTTATCCCGAAGGGCCAACCTATTGGGGGTATGGAACAAGCTATGCCGTTGTCGCATCAAATACACTTACAACTGCATTGGGCAGCGATTTTGGTTTATCGGCTTTTCCCGGTTTTATGGAAAGCGCTGATTTTTTTATGTATGTGACTGCACCGTCGGGCTATTTTTTCAACTTTGCTGATTCAGGCGACATAAAAGATGGTGATGATTCCGTTTTGCGGGCATGGTTTGCGGCAAAAACCGGAGATGGACTGTATTTCGACAAAGACTTTTTTGAAAAACCTGTAGAAGCTGGACGATTTGCAGGACCAGGTTTGGTTTGGATTTCGGAATATTCACAACAGAAAGTGGGTGAATTGCCTTTAAACTGGCGTGGCAACGGCGCCAATCCGGTTGCAGTTTTTCACGGTGACAAAGCTAACCCCGGTCACTATTTTCTTGCAGTAAAAGGAGGAAAGGCCAGCATCAGTCACGGCAATATGGATGCCGGAACTTTTGTGTTTGAACTCAACGGTGTGCGTTGGGTACTCGACCCTGGAAATCAGTCATACTACCCACTTAACCGGATTGGCTTTAAATTGGCTGACTATTCCCAGGATGGTGAACGCTGGACCCTTCTCACCAAAAAGAACCAGGGACACAGCACCATTACCGTAAATGATGCCCGGTTTTTGGTAAACGGGCAGGCCACCATTACTGGTTTTCAGGATTCAGGAACGCCCGAAGTTACCATTGATATGACGCCTTTGTATGGTAATAATCTGAAATCGTTATCAAGAAAGTTTGTTAAGGAAAGCAACCAATCGGTTTTGATTGACGACAGTTTTGAAATCAACGATTCCACAAAAACAATAACCTGGGGATTGATGACGCAGGCAGAAGTTCAGCCCACAAAAACCGGTGCAATTTTAAAACAGGATGGCAAAACCCTAAAACTCGAAATACTTTCAAATCAGGGTTTGTCTGTTTCCGTAATTTCATTTGACCCACCTCCGCTCTCAATTGACAAAACCATAGAAAATCTGAAACGCATCGAAATCCGCATTCCGGC
>CAMDGL010000228.1 GCA_945897845.1 Chitinophaga pinensis
GGTCGCAACGTACGAACTCCTACAACAGCGCCTACAAAAACTCCTTTTCCTGTTCTTTTGGGAAGCAATTCAAAATCTTGTTTTTCGGTGGTTGGATTCTCTCGTCTAAAGAGCACATGTAAACGCCCGAGATCTTTACTATGTTTGTCATTGATAGTATAATCCATTTGATAAAATAGTCGGAATTGCGTGGAATTCTCGTTAGTAAAGGTGATTTTAGCACTTTTACTGAAAGGCATTGGCAACCAGAAGTTTAATGCACCTTTTTCACCAACGGAATGCACCGCTGATTGATAAGAGGTTACTTTTGAATGTGCTAATCCCATAAAATCACCTAACGGACACTCTATGCTTGGATGTTCCTGTCCATCCCAATAGGCCCGAATGATTGCATTGCGCATCATCAAACTTTGTCCGTCACTCCATCCTGCCATCCAAATGTGCCTGATAGTACCTGCTTGTTTAATATCGCACAAAACTACTGTTTCGCCAGGTCGAATTATTTTAAATGGAGCTCCTTTTCTACCGGGTCCTAATTGTTTATTCGCTGCCTTACCTCCGGAACCGGGTTTTCCATCTGGGTTTTCAAATGAAATAGAACGTGACTCCACAGGAGTTTTCAAATCATAAAGTTCAAGGTTTTGCGCATTACATGTAAGAATGGGAACCAATGTGAGAATTAATACTGAAAGTTTTTCCATAATTTTAAATTTTTAACCCGAAGTGAATTTAGACTTCAAGTAAAAATGCAAGGATAGAGATGATGACTATTTTGCTCATTTTTATTTTATTTTGAAATTGTATTTAATACTTTACCACAGGTGTTTCACCCCTCCATTCAATATCCCAAAACCAGATAAAATTACCATTCATTTTCCAACGAAAAGCAGAAAAAAACAGATCTCTGATAATGTCTTTCATAAGAGAGTGTATGAGGTATTGGATGATATTAAACGTTGATGAACTACAATGCTTCCGGGATTTTTATTTCGTCGGTTTGTTCACCTCTTTTTATAGTAAGCATACCGTTTCTTGATTTCACATCCAATGTATGTTTTCCTGAGAAGGGATATAAAACAGTGATGAACCTGGCTTTCAGGGCCTGTTGCCTGACAATCAGCAAATCGATTTTACGGATCTCAGTCTCTGCAGGGCATTTTGCTGAAATCGCGGTCAAGGGGGAACTTCCACCCATCCAGATAGCCACTCCCTGATTATTGTCTGACCATTTCCCCTGAATAAATGTTTGAGGCACAAATGAAACAACATTGCTGATCCATTGTGAAGGAATTTTTTCAATCCGATGATTGGTTTTCCTGGCCAATAAATCAAGGATTCCTTCGCTGTGCAAATAAAAGTCATAGACCCGGGAACTGTCACCTTTTAAATCATCCACAATAACGAAGTAACCATTCTTCCTGATCACTGTACGCTGATAATCCACACCCTTGTAGGCCTGACTGGTTTTTGAACTGACGCTCTCCCCATGGGCTTCGGAACTGACATATTCAACCGTATTTTCATTGGTTGGAGACTGTTGTTTCCCATCCACCACCACCGTATTATGAGAGTAGGTTGACTTGTACCAGGGCAGGATGGTTGATCCATAGCCGGGAGTTCCATAATCGGCCATCCAAAGTTTATGATGGGCGAAAAGCGTTATCCCCATCTTGTCAAATTGCCCGTGACCCATGAATTTGCCATAATCAAAAGTCATCATTGTACTCTCCGGTGATTTCAGCATGTAAATTCCCAAAATAGGGAAGTTCACACTCTCATTAGCCGGGGTTGTTTTGCCTGTCTCTTCCAGGTCGTTTCCAAACAGGAAAGCATACAATCCGGTACGTTGGGTGGAATTACTTTTTATTCCCTCCTTACCAGAAATGAATGTTTGTTTTTTATATCCGTTCGATAAAACCCACTGATAGAGCTCATTGCCTTCTCTTCTGCAGGCCAATTCGTAAAGGTCTGCGGGCAAAAACGAATCGAACCAGCCATCATTGATTGCAGGAAGCCTGAGATCCGGATACATATAATTTAAGGGGGCCCGGAACATACTCATCAATGATTTTCCGGGTTTTGCCTCCCAGTTATAAAGTGGGTTCCCCGCGTGAAAGGAAGCTTCAGCAAAATAAAGGAATGCCTGAAAGGGAAAAAAATGATAGGTATGTACCGATTCAGGCCAAAGCCCGTCGTCACCCAGTTCATTGTGAATCTGGCGCTTAAAATTTTCAATGGCCCATTTTACCAGTTCCTGATCGTTGACAGCATACCCTACAATACCAACGGCTGAAAGATGCCAAGAACCCCAGTTTCCATTGGCGCCACATGCCTGGATGCCTTTGGCTGCAATTGTTAAAAAGTTTTCGATCTTTTCCCTTTGTTTAGGCATTAAGGTAGGATAGACCAAGTCGTAGCACTGGGCCAAAGGAATGATCCACATGGATTCGTCAAGCGATTGATAGATCATCCCTCCAGTGGTTAAACCGGTATGAGGTCCGGGGTAGGCATCGGCGTAGTGAAGGAGTATTTCAGCCGCTTTCGCTGCATATTCCAATTTATTTTCCAATACTGAAACAAGTGCCAGATCAAACGAGGCAATCGACAGATCGGCATGGATAAAGCGTCGTAAGGCAGCCTCATATTTTTCACCGCTATAGGTTCTGCTACAGGCAGGACAATGATAGGGGCCAGGTTGAAATGTCTGGTTATCAGGAATTGACAGCCTTGTACCATCATCACAAAAGAAGTTGTGATAATGACCACTCCGTTCGGGGATCACAATTTCACGATCAAGCCAGAAGCGGGCATTGGTACGGATGCCTTTTCCCACGGGCAACATCGCAAATTCGTCCCTTGGATCATTGTAAAGTACAGACTTCCAGCCCGGTTTTGCGATTTGTCTTATAAGGTCATCGATCTCGTCTTTATTCATCAGAAGAAAAGGATGATCGGGGTATTTCTGATCATTTTCAATCTTTTCAATGTCTTCTTTTTGAACTGCATAACTGGTTGCTGATAGCAATAGAAGATAAATTATTACCGTTATTTTTCTTACCATGTAAAGAAGTCCATTTTCAACAGCTTTGAATGAACTTATAGGGGTTGTGTGAGATGGACCACTGCTCTGATAATTGTATCCTGATAGCCATCCACCCATCACAAGACTACCTTTTGTGAATTTCTTATTAAAAGTTTTAATATTCATATCTTAGGTTTTAAGTTAAAGCAATCATTTAATGTCGTAATTTTAAGGATCAAAAAATAATCCTGAGGACTCGGGAAGAACACAGAATGAAAAATAGAACGCTGATTTACACGAATCCGGATGATCAAAACATATCCGTTTTATCCGCTCCAGCTGTTCGATCCGGTCCCCTTTTTGTTTTTTTTAATCCGACATTATTTGTTCCCATTACTTAAATATGTTTATATTGGGTTGGTTTGTTATAAATTGGCAACCCGGAGAAAGCCACATGAATCTATATCCATCCTTATAATCGATACTTTCTGCCAGTGGTTGTTTTGATCGGAATAGCACCATTTTGTTGCATATAATTCATTGTTTTCCCCGATAAAATAGCTGTTGTGACCACCATACCGCAGGGCGCAATATCGCTCCGAGTAGGGGCCGTAAATATTGTCGGCCGTTGAAACCATGCTGTCATAGCTGATTTTGCCATCAGGATGAATATTCCAATCAGCCGATGTAAGGAAATACTTGCCCTGGTATTTAAACAAATGAACCCCTTCATAGCCCACTGAAGGGAAATTCGAAGGTTTCAGGTCTGTGAACGGTCCGGAGATTCCACTCATGTCATTTTTAAGCCGGACGATCTGACCACCATGTTTGAGCAGGTAGGTAGTTTGATCGTCATCTGTAAATAAGCCGGGATCAAAACCTTCAGTCATGGGCGATTCTGGGGATACCTCATGATAGGGCCCTTCAGGATGGTTGGCCCAAAGCAATCCTATCCCATGCTGATGGGATTTGTTTGAATGATTGACCGAATAACTGATCCAATATTTGTCATTGATCAGTTTTATCTCCGGGGCGAAGATTCCCCGGGCGGGACCCCTCCCACCAAAAGTGCCGAAATCTTTGTTCCAGGTACCGTCTTTTTCGAATGTCCATACATAACCAAGCGACTTCCATGTTTTCAGATCTGCTGACCTGAAAAGCTGAATCCCGGGATTTATTAACCAATACTGAGGGTTTGGAAGCATAAAGGTATCATCGCCTGTAGTTCCGGTCATATACCACGCTCCGTCTTTCCCCCTGCATACCGCGGCATCCCTCATCATCACATTTAGCACGGGGGCGGCATCAGACGTGCGGTCATCGGTTGAAAACCATCGGGAGTTTTGCAATTTCAATTCAAAAATGGTGGCTGTAGTTTGATCAAAATGAAATTCAAAGGCATAAATGTTTGTACCGATATTTTCAGGACGTCGGGCCGGAATTGTACAATCGATCAGCTGATCTGACTTTACCGACCTGTTCCGAACCTCAACACCATTCACACAGAGAACAAACCGGCCGTCCATCCTGATCTTAAAATACAGGTTATTAATTGTTTCAGGCTTCTGGCTGGTTACTATCCGAAGGTAAAGATGCCGGGGCCCAATCTTTTTTACAAGCTTTGACAACTCCTCAAGATCTTTCACCGACTTCCAGAAATTATCATCATGATTTAGAAATCTCCAGAAATGATCTCCATCAGGCTGATTGAATGTATATTTTAATGTATAGGAAAAGCCGGTCAAAACGTTTTTATTTTCAATCAACTGTCCCTGAGTTCTCATGGAACTTATACTGGCGGAAAATACCAGCAATACAATAAGATATTTCATCCTTAATTTCATCCGAATATAATTTGTTTTTTAATGCCGGATGGAACTCGCATGTAAATATTCATCCGTGTTTGTGTTAGTAACGAACATGCTCGTTTCATAGCATTATTTAATCAGCAGTTTATCCACACTTTTTACCCCATCGGCTACCACCTCAAGAATATGAAGTCCATGAAGATTCAATTCATCCGTATTGATCTGAACCGCACTGCTATTGTTAAACTCGTTGATATAGTGAACCTTGCCAAATAGATTGGTTATTTTAACTGATATATTTCTTGACCCTGAATGTAAATCAATTGTAAGTAACCCTGAAACAGGATTCGGATATAAGGTAAGATTTAATTTCGATTCATCTTGTTCAATTACCATAGATTGATCATAGTGGATGGAAACGACATCCCTGATCGTATTGGTTGGATCCTGTGGATTCCAGAAAGCCCAGAATGAAAGGGCAAAATCGCCGGTATTCCCTGCCGGCTTTTCGTAAATGATCACTTTAATCTCCTTCATCACCTGTGGATCCATCAGGTTTGAAAATGTATACCCTTCCTGGCTCATCATCTGTGATGTAATATCAATACCTTGATCATAAATGGAAAAATTCCAGCCTACAGCATTCATTTTCAAACCTTTTAACATTGGATAACATGCAATCTCTCCTGTGTTTTTTATACTAATCCAGAATGTTTGTGTCCCAGCTTTATGAGAACTGACAATTTTTTGCGATCCATACGGGCGGGTCTGATATTGATTGATCCCAGAATATGCATTGTCCGTTTCTTTTTTGATCTGCAAATCAATTTTCTGATCAATGCCTTTTAGGTAAATGATCGCATCCTTGATTAAATTTGTAAAGGAATATTTTTTCGTTTCGGGAACAACGGTATAAGGGCCAGAATACCAGCTTTCGAATAAATACCGATTGGCACGTCCGCCGCGTTTTTGATAGTTAATTATCATTGCCATCGATTTCTCATAGTAATTTTTGTCCCAATTATCTTTATCATTGGGGAATAACTTATCACCATCGGAGGTATTGCAAATCAATGTATGCTTTTTACCAACCGACTGAAACCATTTTTCGTAAGTTAATACCTTGTTGTAGCAACTTTCCCGTGCAACAGGCTCCGACCATTGCGTGTAATCGTAAGGATAATCAGAACCCAATCCTTCGAACCCGTTATTCCCCGAAGAATTGATTACTCCCTGCATAATGTCATGCCAGTTAAACAGAAATTTTACAGGTTGGCCATTAACCAACACAGGAGTAGAGCTGTTGGCACCGGTTATAGGATCAAAACCAGTTAATGGATCAAACCGTTGATTGTTCTCGCTTTTTCCCAAACTTGGAAAGTCGTTCCACCAGAACCAAACAGGACTGTCAACTGCATAAAAAGTCATTTGAGGATAAGATTTTCGGATTGTATTTACATAGTCGGGGAAATATCCTGGTTTATAAATTATTGCCGGACCATTGTAGTTATTGAAGTCGCCGCTTACCCATGCATTGATATCTTTAACGCTCCAATCTGGATGTTTAACACACAACGGTTTGAAGAGATACATGTG